>NZ_DKJS01000081.1:0-108833 GCF_002455205.1 Lysinibacillus sp. UBA6686
ATTTCTATAAAAATATATGTTCACCCAATGGGCGCTACCTGCATATGATGGAGTGAAAAGAGTCGAAGGAGGAATTGCGCTGAAACGTTTACGACATATCGTGACGAGAGCAGTAGTTGCCAAAGGGAAGAAGAAAACGGAAGAACGTGTAACATTAAGTCCATCAAATAAACCGACAAGTATTCTTGGATGCTGGGTTATTAACCATACTTGCTCCGCAAAAAAAGTCGGTAAATTTGTAGAAGTATCAGGGAAATTTGATGTTAATGTATGGTATGCCTATAGTAATCATTCGAAAACAGCAGTGTTTTCTGAAACGGTTCACTATAAAGACAAAGTGAAGCTTCATTTTAGAGATGGCGATGTAAGTGCTGGTGATGATGTTCGTGTACGTGTTATTCAAGAGCCAAACTGTATAGAGGCTATCATCTCTCCATGTGGCACGAAATTTGAAATCGTTGTTGAGCGTGAAGTAGTTGTAGAGGTTATGGGAGAAACGACAATTTGTATTAGTGTACATCCACTAGATTTTGAAGAAGAATGGAACTTTAATGATGAGAGTTCATCCTCATCTTCCTCTAGCTCTAGTTCCAGCTCATCGTCTAGCTCGAGTGGAGAAGGAAGGTATGTTTTAGAGTCCTCATCGTTTCCTGATGAAAGACCAAGATAATATTCAAAACGATAAGTTATTGATACATGCGAAACGCTAACATCTTAAAAAAGATGAATGAAGCGTTTCGCATGTATCTTTTGTTATAATAAAAATATCTATATGGCAAGAGCGAGGGAAATTTTATTATGACTACATATACACCAATGATGCAACAATATTTGCAGGTAAAAGAAGATTACAAGGATGCCTTTTTATTTTTTAGATTAGGTGATTTTTATGAGATGTTTTTTGAGGATGCGATTAATGCCTCACAACTATTAGAAATAACATTAACAAGCCGAGATGCAGGTGCAAAAGAACGTATCCCAATGTGCGGTGTTCCGCATCATTCAGCGAAAAATTATATTGAAACACTGGTGCAAAAGGGATACAAGGTAGCTATTTGTGAGCAAACAGAAGATCCAAAGCAAGCAAAAGGTGTAGTGAAGCGAGAAGTTGTGCAGCTTATTACACCAGGAACGATAATGGAGGGGAAATCCCTAGAAGGAAAATCCAATCATTTTATTGGTGCTGCTGAGCAGCTTGATGATATGACGTTTGGTTATGCCTATTTAGATCTCTCTACTGGTGAAGCGGTCGTCTCCTCCATCGAGGGAGATGGTCGGGCACTTTTACTACAAATGCAGGCATATGGAGTGCGTGAACTGATTGTGACAGAAAGTTTACAGCTTTTATTGGCGGAGCATGCAGTCAATGCTGGAATCGTACTATCTGTTGAAACAGATGAAATGACAATGGATAAAGCTACAAACTATTTACAAGCTGTACCAAGTGAATTACAAGTTGCATGCTTACGTTTGCTGGCTTATATCGATAAAACACAAATGCGTTCATTATCACATATTCAAGCATTTACCTATCATGAAATGAAAAATTACTTACGCATTGATTCTAGTTCAAAGCGTAATTTAGAGCTTATTCAATCAATACGAGGTGGCGATCAAAAAGGTACACTCTTATGGTTATTAGATGATACGGTAACAGCCATGGGTGGGCGAAAGCTAAAGCAATGGTTACATCAGCCTCTTGCCACACGTTCAGCCATAGAGGCTAGACTGGACATTGTGTCAGACTTATTAGAAGAATATTTTGTTCGAACAGAGCTACAGGCTTCCTTAAAGCAAGTATATGATTTAGAGCGTTTAGCGGGTCGTGTTGCTTTTGGAAATGTAGGGGGACGTGACTTAGCACAGCTTCGTGATTCGTTACGTCAGGTGCCGATTATTCAACAACACTTGCTAAGTGCCAAAAATGAAACCCTACAAAAACTTGGTGCTGCACTGGATACATGCGCAGATGTAGAGACGTTGCTAGCTCATGCGATTACAGATAACCCACCGATTACTATTAAAGAGGGGGACGTTATTCGTGATGGCTATGATGAACGCCTGGATGAGCTACGTTACGCTTCACGAAATGGCAAGGATTGGATTGCACAGTTAGAGCTAGAGGAGCGAGCGAAAACAGGTATTAAAAACTTAAAAATCGGCTATAACCGAATTTTTGGTTATTATATCGAAATAACAAAATCGAATATCCATCTAGCTGATTTAACACGCTATGAACGCAAGCAAACTTTAGCGAATGCGGAACGCTATATCACGCAGGAGTTAAAGGAAAAAGAAGCATTAATTTTAAACGCAGAAGAAGAAAGTTTAACATTAGAGTATCACTTGTTCGTGGAAATTCGTGATCAATTAAAGGCATTTATTCCAAGGGTACAAGCACTGGCAGCAAGCATTAGTGAGATAGATGTGTTAGTCAGTTTTGCGAGTGTTTCTGAGAAATATCGCTTTACAAAGCCTGAATTCCACGGTGGTCGCTCCTTAGAAATTATAGAAGGGCGTCATCCAGTAGTAGAGAAAATGCTCAACAAGCAAATGTATGTGCCTAATGATTGTGTGCTTGAGGAAAATAATAATATGATGCTCATTACAGGTCCGAATATGTCTGGTAAAAGCACCTATATGCGTCAAGTTGCACTGATTGTCGTTATGGCGCAAATGGGCTGCTATGTGCCTGCTGAAAGAGCGAGATTGCCTATTACAGATCAGATTTTTACACGCATTGGGGCAGCGGATGATTTAGCAGCAGGGCAATCAACGTTTATGGTAGAGATGCTAGAATCTCAACATGCCATTATGCACGCTACGAAAAATAGTTTAATGCTGTTTGATGAAATTGGGCGGGGGACTTCCACTTATGATGGTATGAGCCTTGCGCAATCCATGATGGAGTATATCCATGATAAAATTGGAGCAAATACGCTATTCTCTACTCATTATCATGAATTAACAGCTCTTGAGAAGGAACTTACACGTCTACAAAATGTTCATGTTTCAGCCACCGAAAAAAGTGGAACAGTTGTCTTTTTACACAAGGTCAAAAAAGGGGCAGCTGATAAATCGTACGGTATTCATGTTGCACAGCTTGCTCAATTACCAGAGGAAATTTTATCGAGGGCACGTGTGCTGCTTGAAAACTTTGAGTCTGGGAAGGAAATAACTACCCCTCAGGAAATTAACGAACAGCCCGTTCAAATGACGTTATTCTCAGAGGAGGAGCCAATTTCATCTGCCGAAGCAGAGGTGCTAAAAAATTTAGAAAAAGTAAATATTCTAGGCACTTCACCCATGCAGGCAATGAATATTTTATACGAGCTACAGCAGCAGCTACTAAATGCTAAAAAATAAAGGAGTGATGCGCAATGGGAAAAATACAAATTATGGACGAATGGCTGTCCAATAAAATCGCTGCAGGGGAAGTAGTTGAAAGACCAGCCTCTGTTGTGAAAGAGCTTGTGGAAAATGCCATAGATGCAGGTAGTACGTCCATCGATGTTTTTTTACTAGAAGCGGGCCTCACTTCAATTCAGGTGATTGATAATGGAAGTGGCATGGATGAAGAGGATGCATTGATATCATACTCCCGTCATGCCACAAGTAAAATCCATCAAGAACATGATTTATTCCGCATTCGAACACTGGGCTTTCGAGGTGAAGCATTAGCCTCGATAGCTTCAGTTTCTAAGATGACACTTATTACATCTAATGGAGAATCAGGCACGTATTTAGAGCTTGAGGGTGGGCATGTGGTGACAAATAAGCCTGGTCCACTGAGAAAAGGAACAGATATCACAGTGGCACAGTTATTTTTCAATACACCTGCACGTTTAAAATATATGAAAACGATTCAAACCGAGCTTGGACATACAATCGATTTAATGAACCGTCTTGCACTTGGCAATCCACAAATTGCGTTCAGATTGCTACATAATGGTCAGCAATTGCTACAAACAAATGGACGAGGTGATGTGCAGCAAGTATTAGCGGCAATTTACGGTGTGCATAATGCCAAGAAAATGGTGCCTTTTGAGGGAGAGTCACATGATTATAAAGTTACAGGCTTCGTATCCTTACCTGAAGTGACACGTGCTTCGAAAAATTATATGTCCCTCTTTGTCAATGGTCGTTGGGTCAAGCATTATTTAGTGCAAAAAGCGATTGTCGATGCTTATCATACGTATTTACCAATTGAGCGTTTTCCTATAGTGGCTCTCTTTATAGAGGGTGACCCCTATTTAACAGACGTCAATGTTCATCCTGCCAAACATCAAATCCGTTTAAGTAAGGAACCAGAGCTACTTAAACTCATTGAGGAGACCATTCGCGAAACTATACGACATGTTATCAGAGTGCCACAAATGGAAAAGAAGGAAAAGATAGTGAAGTCTACAACTGAGCAGTTAAATATCTGGAAGCCAGCTCCGAAGCTAGATGTGGAGAAAATGAATGCCATTGTAGAAAAGCTATATGATGTGCAAACCGTTCAGGAATCAAGCATGTTAGAGCCAGTAAAATCATTACCAGAATCATCCCCTACCCCTGTTGAAGATAGCTTTGAATATACACAGCCAATCGAGGAAAAATCAATTCAAAATGTGATAGATGAGGAAGTAAGGCAAGATTCGATGAAAGAGTCTACAAAAGAACCATTTCCTGCACTGGAAGTAGTGGGTCAAATTCATGGCACATATATTGTTGCACAGATGGAGGATGGCTTTTATTTAATCGATCAGCATGCAGCTCAGGAACGTATTAAATATGAATTTTTCCGAGAAAAGGTGGGTATGGTGAACCCAAATGAACGTCAGGCTTTACTGCTACCATTAACTTTCCACTATGCCGCTGACGAGGCACTCTTATTAAGAGAGAACAAACAAGAATTAGAGGCTGTTGGGGTGTTTTTAGAGGAATTTGGACAGTCATCATTTGTCGTAAGGGAGCATCCTAGCTGGTTTCCTAAAGGGGAAGAACAGGAAATTATTGAAGATTTAATTGAACAGGTACTGACTACGAAAAAGGCAGACGTTAAGAAATTACGGGAGGCAGCGGCAATTATGATGAGCTGTAAAAAATCAATCAAGGCCAATCATTTTTTAACAAGGGAGCAAATGGTAATGTTATTGAATGATCTACGAAATGCTGATAATCCATTTACATGCCCACACGGACGTCCAGTACTCATTCATTTTACGACTTATGAAGTAGAAAAAATGTTTAAACGGGTTATGTAGAACTGTATTAAAGGGGGAGAATGAATGGGTGAATTTATTTTAGCTATAGATCAGGGCACTACGAGCACAAGAGCAATTTTGTTTGATAAAAAGGGCAAAATTGTCCATGTAGCTCAAAAGGAATTCCAACAATACTTTCCCAGAGCCGGTTGGGTAGAGCATAATGCCAATGAAATTTGGGGCTCTATCCTAGCTGTGATAGCAGCCGTATTAACGGAAAGTGGGCATGAAGCCAGTGAAGTACATGCCATTGGAATCACGAATCAACGTGAAACAACTGTTGTTTGGGATAAACATACAGGTCAGCCTGTTTACAATGCCATTGTCTGGCAGTCTCGGCAAACACAGGACATTGTGAATGACTTAAAGGATCAAGAAGGCCTAGAGGAACTCTTTGAGCAAAAAACAGGTTTACGTTTAGATGCCTATTTTTCTGCAACAAAAATTAAATGGATTTTAGATCATGTTGATGGCGCACGAACGATGGCAGAAAATGGAAATTTATTATTTGGTACGATTGATTCTTGGATTGTTTGGCGATTATCAAAAGGAAAGGCACATATAACAGATTATTCAAATGCCGCGCGCACTTTACTTTACAATATCCATGACTTGAAGTGGGATGAAGAGCTTTGCAAATTGTTAGATATTCCAATGTCCATGCTGCCAAGTGTAAAAAATTCCTCTGAGATTTATACACATACAGCACCTAGTATTTTCTTTGGTGAGGAAATCCCGATTGCAGGGATAGCAGGAGATCAGCAGGCAGCGCTTTTTGGTCAAACATGCTTTTCTAAGGGAATGGCTAAAAATACGTATGGCACAGGCTGTTTTATGCTATTAAATACAGGTGAACAGGCAGTTAAATCAGAGAATGGTTTATTAACAACCATTGCATGGGGAATCGATGGTCAAGTGACGTATGCATTAGAAGGAAGTGTATTTGTTGCAGGCTCAGCGATACAGTGGCTGCGAGACGGTTTGCGAATGATTCGCTCAGCCGAGGATTCTGAGACCTATGCGAGTAAGGTGGAAAACACGGATGGAGTGTATGTTGTACCTGCATTTGTAGGTTTAGGGACCCCTTACTGGGATACCGATGCAAGGGGAGCCGTTTTTGGCCTAACACGAGGAACCTCCAAGGAGCACTTTATTCGTGCAACACTGGAATCACTTGCTTATCAGACAAAAGATGTGCTAGATGCAATGGAGCAAGATGCAGGTACGCCTATTGAGTTGCTACGAGTAGATGGTGGAGCAGTAAGTAATGAATTTTTAATGCAGTTCCAAAGCGATATTTTGCAGTTAAGGGTGGAGCTAGCTAAGCTTAATGAATCTACTGCACTTGGAGCAGCCTATTTAGCAGGGCTTGCGACAAATTTTTGGCCAAATCAAGAGGCATTATCTGCATTATGGATGCATGGTCAAACGTATCAGCCGAAAATGAATGCAGAAGCGGGAGAAGCTCTTTATAAGGGCTGGCAAAGAGCTGTAGCGGCTACAAGAATATTTAAATCATAGCTGATGGGGGAATAAGATATGTTTTCATTTGAGCATCGTCCTAAAATTATGCATTTTTTAGAACAATATAGCTTTGACGTCTTAATCATTGGTGGTGGTATTACAGGTGCAGGTATAGCACTCGATGCTGCATCTAGAGGGCTGTCAGTTGCTCTGATTGAGATGCAGGATTTTTCTGCTGGCACCTCAAGCCGCTCTACAAAGCTTATTCATGGGGGACTTCGATATTTAAAGCAATTTGATGTAAGCGTAGTGGCTGAGGTTGGGCGTGAACGGGAAATTGTATACGATAACGCCGTACATGTGACAACACCCGAAAAGATGCTTCTACCGTTATATAAAAAAGGCTCACTTGGTCCCTTAACTACATCATTAGCTTTGAAGGTCTATGATCGCTTAGCTGGTGTCAAGAAGAATGAGCGTAGAACAATGCTAAGTGCACAGGAAACTGCGGCACTTGAGCCTTTACTCAATCAAGATGAGCTGGTCGGTGGAGGCTATTATGTTGAATATCGGACAGATGATGCGCGTCTTACCATTGAGGTTCTGAAAAAAGCAGTAGAATATGGAGCATTATGCATTAATTATGCCGAGATGACAGAATTTTTATATCATAAGAAAAAACTTGTAGGTGTGGAAGTTAAGGATCATATAACAGGAAAAACGATAGAAGTGCATGCTGCGCAAATTGTCAATGCAACAGGACCATGGGTGGATGCTGTCCGTCAAAAGGATAAAGTGGCAGACAAAAAGCAATTACGACTCACGAAAGGGGTCCATATTGTTCTAGATCAAAAGGATTTCCCGTTAAAGCAAGCGGTGTACTTCGATATCATGGATGGTCGCATGGCCTTTGCTATTCCACGCGATGGTAAAACCTATGTAGGTACCACCGATACAGAATACGAAGGGGACATAGCACATCCTTTTGCGACACAAGAGGATGTTGATTATTTAATTGCTGCGGCAAAAACTGTTTTTCCAACAGCGAAAATCTCAAGAGAAACAATTGAATCTTCCTGGGCTGGCATACGTCCACTTATTTTTGAAAAAGGAAAGAATCCGTCTGAAATCTCTCGAAAGGATGAAATATGGACGGCTCCAAGTGGACTCATGACAATTGCTGGTGGAAAATTAACAGGCTATCGTCAAATGGCAGAAACAATTGTAGATAAAATTGTCAAAACGCATAAATATAAGCATGCAAGTCCATGTATAACACGTGAGTTATCACTTTCTGGTGCAAAGGGCATCAATGCGATTAATTTCCCCGATTATATAGCCTATAAAGCAAGAGAAGGCGTTCAGTACGGGCTAAACTATGATGAAGCAAAAATGCTTGTTCAAAAATATGGCACAAATGTCGATGCGTTGTTTGATCAGGTAAAATATTTACATGAGCATGGTAGTACAATGCCACTTGCTCTCCATGCAATGCTGCTCTATGGTATCGAGGCAGAGATGGTATACACGCCAAGTGACTTCTTTATTCGTCGTACAGGCTTGTTATACTTTGATATCGATGCTGTTAAACGCTATAAACAACAGGTTATTCAAGTGATGCAGCAACGCTTACATTATACAGAGCCACAAAAAAACATGTATTTTGCTCATCTAGAACAGGCTATTTTAGATGCAACAAGTTTTGTGGAAGAGGGAGTGTAGGGAAATGGAACGTTACATTGAAATGTCAGACGGCCATTTTGTCTTTACGCGTACATTACAGCCGTCAAGTACATGTATTGGCCATATTCATATTTTGCACGGTATGGCGGAGCATAGTGGGCGCTATATAAAGTTTGCTAGCGCACTAACGGCAGCTGGGTATGCAGTAACTATGCATGATCATCGTGGGCATGGCGAGACGGCAGGCTATAATGGTACATTAGGGTTTTTTGCTGAACAAAATGGGTTTGATCGAGTCGTAGAGGATGTCCATGAGGTAGTTACTGCATTACATGAACAGTTTGCAGATGTCCCTTTCATACTTTTTGGACATAGTATGGGATCGTTTATTACGAGAAGATTTATACAACTGTACAGCCGCCATGTTGATAGGGTAATTCTTTGTGGAACAGGGCATGTGACAACCTTGCATGCGATGGGAAATTTGGTAGCGAGAGCCTTAGCGAAGCAGCTTGGAAAAGAGACAGAAAGCAAGCTATTAAATAAGCTGAGCTTTGGAAGCTTTAATAAGCAATTTCCCGATTCGAAGACGGCGTATGATTGGTTATGCTCTGTTGAAAACGAGGTACAAAAATATATAGATGATCCATATTGTGGCTTTATCCCAACAAATCAATTTTTTGTAGATTTGACAACAGGTTTTATGACCTTAAATCGAAAAAATGAAATGGCTAAAGTAAGAAAAGATCTTCCTATTCTTTTGATAAGTGGTAGTAAGGATCCAGTAGGAGATCAAGGGCAGGGTATTTATGCTGTTGCTGAGCAATTCACTGTGGCAGGCTTGCAGAATGTGACAGTCTACTTATTTGAGGATAAGCGCCATGAAATTTTAAACGAGGATAACCAAGAGGCAGTCTATCAAGTTTTATTACGGTGGTTAGAAAAAAATGATACAAGATAAAATAAAACAGGCAGAGGTCGTCGCAATTGTTGGCCCAACTGCTTCAGGTAAAACAGCATTAAGTATTAAACTAGCAAAAAAATATAATGGTGAAATTATTAATGGTGACTCCATGCAGGTCTATCGAGGCTTAGATATTGGTACGGCTAAAATTACTGAGGAAGAGATGGAGGGTGTGCCACATCATTTACTTAGCTTTAAGGAGCCAACGGAGGCTTTTTCAGTAGCAGACTATCAAAGATTGGTGCGAACGAAAATTGCAGAAATTCGAGCACGGGAGAAGCTACCTATTATTGTAGGGGGCTCTGGTTTATATGTTCAGGCAGTGCTCTATGATTTTCAATTTACAGAGGAGCAGGTAGATGAGGTGGCACGAAAGGCTTATTATGAAGAGCTGGAAAAATTAGGACCTGAGGCAATGCATGAGAAGCTAAAGAAGCTTGACCCACAAACAGCGGAGTCCATCCATCCCAATAATACGCGCCGTGTGATACGAGCATTAGAGATGATTGAGCTAAGTGGTGTTTCTAAGGCTTCCGAGGCACAAAATCGTGGAGAAATTCCTCTCTATAACCATGTCGTATTAGGGCTTGGTCAAAATATGTCTCGAGAAGAGCTATATGATCGAATTAATCACCGTGTTGATGTGATGATGGACAACGGTTTGTTAGAGGAAGTAAAGGGGTTATGGCAGCAAAATATTCGAGGTGTACAATCCATTCAAGCGATTGGCTATAAGGAATTGTATGATTATTTGGATGGTAAATGCTCACTTGATGAAGCACTTGAAAGCTTAAAGCAAAATTCTCGTCGCTATGCCAAAAGACAATTAACCTATTTCCGTAATAAGATGGATATCTATTTTATTTCAAATGGTGAACAAATTTAAAACGTCCCATTACAGAATGGGGAATTTCTAAAAATTACTAATTGCTAAAATGGTAGAACATGCTACTATAGGAATGAAGAGGTAGAAAGAGAGTAGGGAGGCATTTTTGATGAAGTCAATTAATTTGCAAGATACGTTCTTGAACCATCTACGTAAAAACAGTGTATTTGTAACTGTGTTTCTTTTAAACGGCTTTCAATTAAAAGGAACTGTAAAATCCTATGATAATTTTACAGTGTTGTTAATTGATGCTGAAAGTAAGCAGCATCTTATTTACAAACACGCTATTTCTACATTCGTTCCTGTAAAGCAAGTAGATTTTTTAGAAACAGAGCAATAAAAGCATGTAAATATGATATGAAAACAGTTAGTGTTCATGACACTAGCTGTTTTTTTGCCTTCGAGCTATAATGTAATAGGAAATTGATATTTTGGAGGACAAACTTTTATGAAATCAATGGATACAACGCAATTATTAGAACTATTAGACGCTAATGAAGATCTTTACATTATAGATGTTCGTGAGGAAGATGAGGTAGCTCAAGGTATGATTCCTGGTGCTCAGCATATAGCACTTGGAACCATTCCAGAACGTCTAGAGGAATTAGATGCGACGAAACCATATATTATTGTTTGCAAGGCTGGCGGTCGTTCAGCAAATGCTTGCTCCTATTTAGAAGCTCAAGGCTTTGATGTAACAAACCTTGAAGGTGGTATGCTTGCCTATGATGGCGAGTTAGAATTTAAATAACATTGATTTTGAAGCCTTCGCTTTAGTATGCGGAGGCTTTTTTGTCGAATACAAGTGGGAATTTGTGTTTTGATGGGGGGAGTGCTGAATGGAGGGGAAAATGTGCAGAATCGATACACTATTTGTGACACCACATTTTCTATGCTTAATCGAAATTAAAAATAATTTAGGAAAACTTGATTTTGAGGATGTAAAGAGACAATGTATTCGTATAACTTCGGATGAAAAAATAGAAAGTTTAATCTATCCAGTAGATCATATTTCGGCATCAAAGCTATTTCCCAATATTATTAAAGCAACTAAATAACAGCATTTTGGTCAACAATTATTAAAGGCGAGTGATTTTCAGAGATTGCTTATGCACTTAAAATCTATTCATCAAGATAAATAAAAACTGATGGAAGATGAATGGAGGTCTGGTGTTCTTTATCCAAAGTATGTCTATGAGAAGAGCATGTTTTATAGGCATGGCCCTTGGCTTTGTCGAAGCTACAGTGTAGAAAATAATGAGGCTTTTTTACCAGTATTACAGGCATAATAAAATTTCGGAGTATTTGAAAGCTACACGATGAAAGTGATCTTCATCGAAAAGCTTAATACATAAAAACTAATAATGAGAAGAATGATGTAAAAAGTAGCTATTTTTTGTTTTTATTTAAAAAATAGCTGCTTTTTAATTTTTTGCATTTTTAAAAATAATCAGAATTATGTATATTTTTGTTGTAATGAAACGAAGGAGGAATTTAATATGCAAAGTACTGGTAGAGTAAGAATCCCTGAAGGAAAGAAAGTTGCCGTAAACATTGGTGTAGATTTCGATGCAGCATCTGTATGGTATGGCACGTTTGGTCGAACATCTCCAGCCTATTTAGCGAGAGGTGAGTTTGGAGCTGAGGTCGGCGTGCCAAGATTATTGAATTTGTTTGAGAAATATAATATTACAACAACATTTTGTATTCCCGGACACACAATAGATACACATACGGAGGCTGTTAAAGACATTATTAAAGCCGGACATGAAATATGCCATCACGGCTACGCACATGAAAATCCAACAGATATGAGCTATGAGCAAGAGGAATCCATAATGTTAAAGGGATTAGAGGCTTTAAAACGTGTTGGTGTTGAGCCGGTGGGCTATCGTTCACCAGCATGGGATTACAGCCCAAATACATTAAAGCTATTAGAAAAATATAATTTTAAATATGATAGTAGTTTAATGGGGAATGATTTACATCCATATCGTCCAAGAGAGGTAAATGTAGATTTTGACAATGGCAACACTTTTGGCCCTCCAAGTCATATTATTGAAATTCCCGTTTCATGGTATTTAGATGATTTTCCAACCCAAGAATATGTGATTGGAGGGGGAGAGGGTCTTCGCTCAAATACAGAAGTCTATGAGCGCTGGAAATCTATTTTCGATTTTGCAGTCGATCATTTAGAGGGCTCCTGTTATATTTTAACCGTTCATCCTCAAACAATAGGACGGGCACACAATATTCAAATGCTTGAAATGCTAATTCAATATATGGAGGAGAAAGGAGCTTGGTTCACTACGCTTGAAAACATTTGCTTGGCATATGAGGAAAATGCAAATTAAAGGAGGAAATATATCCATGCAAGTAAAGGTTTCGAATGTTCAATTTAAATTTGAGGGCTATTCATCCTTTGAGGATTTTGCCAATACGGTTCAACGTATTTTTAAAGATATTCCTTTAGATAGTGATTACGTTTTATTCCCAGAGCTAGTAACAATTGGTCTACTAACAACCTATGAAAGTTATTCCAAATTTACAAGTCGAGATAATTGTAAGCTTGCTGATTTTTTAGATGATTATATAGAGCTGTTTAATAAGTTATCTAAAGCTAGAAATCAAGTTATTATTGCTGGTTCCACGCTTGAGCAGGAGGGGCCGCATACTTATAATACAGCTTATATTTTTGATGGAAAAGGGAATTATGTTAAGCATAGAAAAACACATATTTTCCCAGCCGAATCAGATTGGGATACAAAAGAAGGCGATATCCTTGAAACATTTGATATTGGACCAGTAAGGATTGGTGTAGCAATTTGCTATGAAATTGAAATACCTGAAATCGCGACAATTTATAGTAGACAAGGAGCGGATATCATTTTCTGTCCTTCCTATACATTTACGGAGCATGGTTTTTGGCGTGTTCGACATTGTGCTGAAGCAAGGTGTATTGAAAATCAGCTATACGTTATTCATTCCCCAATTATTGGAGAGGTAGAAGGCGTCATCGAAACTGGCTTTGGCAGCTCTGCTAATTTATCGCCATGTGAGCTTCCATGGACGTCTAACGGAATGATGGAAGAATGTACTACAAGCGATTTTGAGGTTATTACCTCTATACTAGACATAGATACGTTATATGAAAAACGAAAAAGTGGTGTAGCTACTACCTTCTATGATAGAAAACGAAGAAATGATTTATATCAAAAATATAATAAGTAAGAGGTGTATTTTATGAAGAAATGGTTAACAGTTTGTTTGTTCGTTTTTGCTGTCATTTTAGCAGCATGTAGTAGTTCGGATGATTCAGGTAGCTCGGATGACAAGCAATCCTCTGATGATCAGAAAACGGTTGCCTTTTTCTCTGCGGGTGCTAGTAATAATTATTTACAAACAGGCATTAAAGAGGCTGAAAGGGTGGCAAAGGAATACGGTTGGAAAATTGAAATATTTGATGGTGGCTTCGACCCGCTTAAACAACTTAACCAGCTCCAAAATGCAGTAGCGCAAAAAAAGTTTGATGCCTTTTTAATTGAAGCGGTGGATGGCAATCAGCTATGTGACATGGTTCAAAGCTCAGTTCTTCCAGCGAATATTGCCGTGTCAGCCATCAATATTGAATTGTGTGGAGCAGTAGATAATGCTGCTGAAGGAACACTTACGTTTGTCGGTGGACAAGGAGTTAATGTTTATCAGGATATTTATAAGGATATTGTTGAGACCAATCCAGATGGTGGGAAAATTGCTATTATTGGAGGTCCATCCACTGGTACACCTTATTTAAACAATATAAAAGGTATGGAGCTTGAAATAGCTAGTCATGATAAATGGCAAATTATCGGCCCGTATTCAACGGATTACACAGCAAATCAAGCATTCCAGGTAACACAAAACGCATTGCAAGCACATCCTGACTTGAAGGTGATATTTTCAAACTATTCAGGTATGTCGGCAGGAGTTGTAGAGGCTGTGAACGCAGCGGGCAAAAAGGGAAAAGTAAAAATTTATGATTTTGGTGGGGACGAGTGGTCCTTTGAAGCAGTCAGAAACGGTGATATTGAACAAACAGTTATAATGCTTCCTAAAGAAGAGGTACAAAGAGGTATGGAAGCGATTAANNCACCTTATGTAAATAAAAATAATATCGCAGATTTTGAGACTAAAGGGTTACCAGAATATTAGACGATATTTTAAACATATAGGGCAAGCTCACGGGTCCATTTCAATTACCTTGTGTGCTTGCTTTATCAGAAGGGGAGTGATTCTATGACAAAGGCAACATCCATTATCAATATCACTAATTTATCAAAAAAGTATGGTGAATTTTTTGCGAATCAAGGCATTCATATCACAATATCAAAAGGTCACTGCCACGCTTTTATTGGGCAAAATGGCTCAGGTAAATCAACGCTTATTGGCATGCTTTCAGGCAGAATTAAGCCTACAGAAGGCAATATTTTTATTGACCAAAATGAATTACATTATGGCGATCCTCATAGCTCTAGAGAGGCTGGCATTGCAACAATATTTCAGGAATTAACCATCATACCGAATATGACTGCCTTAGATAATGTATTTCTTGGCTTTAAGGAAGGTAAGTCCATTTTGGTCAATCGAAAAAAAAGATTAGAACGATTTTATGAGTTGAGTAAACTCTTGAATACCCGAATTTCACCGAATTCTTATGCAATTGATTTATCTGTAGCGGATCAGCAGATTCTTGAAATAATGAGATGTTTAAATTTAGATTCCAAAATATTAATTTTGGATGAGCCTACATCGTCCTTAGCACAAAATGAGAGGGAGGCTTTATTAGAGGCTTTAATGGAATTGAAAAAAAGAGGAATCACGATCCTTTATGTTAGTCATCATTTGGATGAAATCATGAAAATCTGTGATTCATTTACGGTGTTAAAGAATGGTGTAGTCACGGAGCATAGCAGCATAGAGGGATGGACAAAGGAAAAAATTGTACATGCTATGCTTGGAGAGGAAATCGACAGCGATTTTAAAGAGATTTTAGTACAAGAGTATCCTACTCAAATTCCCTCTGAGGAGATTGTTTTAGAGGTTGAAAATTTAGAGAGCTTCCACTTTTTAAAAAATATTTCCTTCACATTAAAGCGGGGAGAAATTTTAGGCTTGGGAGGGCTAGTGGGCTCGGGCAGAAGCGCAATTGCTAACACGCTTTATGGGTTAGGAGAAAATTGTAAAGGAACACTAAAAATACAAGGAGAAGTAGTTAAAATCCCTTCCACACCTAGACAGGCAATTGAAAATGGCATCGTATTAGCCCCTGAGGACAGGAAAAAAACGGGACTTCATTTAGGCTTTGAGGTACATGAAAACATAAATTTAATTGATTTAAAACGTATTGGTTCCTATGGTTTTTTATCTACTAAAAAATCAAAACAACTTGCTCAACAATATATAAAGGAGTTTAAGTTAACACGACCAATTAACTCCATTGTTAAAAATTTATCAGGAGGAAATCAGCAGAAGGTTTTATTGTCAAAGGTTACAAGTGTTAATCCGAAGGTTTTAATAGTAGATGAACCTACTAGAGGGATTGATGTTGGCGTTAAGTTAGATGTGTTACGAAAATTAAAGGAGCTAGCAATGCAAGGTATGAGTATCATTATTATTTCCTCAGAGTTAGAAGAGGTGGTTGCTGTCAGCAATCGTGTACTTGTTATTTCTAAAGGTGAAATAGTTAGTGAACTAAAAGGCAAGGACATTAGTGTCAATAAAATCGTTGAATCAACGTTTTTGGAAGGGAGTCACCAGACATAATGAATAAACTATCTGAAGGGCAGAGATTGACTTCTTCTCGAAATAAAAGTCTGAATTTTGGAAATATTAAAAACTTAGGGTTTAGGTATGGCGTAGTTTTCGCATTTGTTGTGCTGATTATTATTTCTTCAATTGTTTACAATGGTTTTTTAAATCCTACTAATATATTAAATATGCTAAGTCAATTAGCCATAATTGGCATAATGGCTGCTGGAATGACCTATGTGATGATCACCGGCGGCTTAGATATGTCTATCGGAGGATTATACGCTGCAACGGCTGTAGTTGCTGCAAGTCTAGTAGATAGCACTTCTATTTTTGTAGCAGTGATTGTCGGTTTAGCTATTGGCCTTATTGCAGGTTTGTTAAACGGTGTTTTAATCACCTATTTAAAGGTACCTCCTTTTGTAGCAACACTGGGAACAGGCTCTATTTTCACTGGCTTTGCATTAGTATATTCGAAGGCCCAGCCATTTTTTGTGAAAGATCCAGCCTATAAATTTTTTGGTTCTCATTATATCGGACCAATCCCCGTTTCTGTCATTATTCTAGCTGCTATTTTTATTACGCTAGGGACAATTCTCTCTTACACGCTATATGGAAAGGCACTATATGCTGTAGGAGGTAACAGTGAGGCTAGTAGATTAGCAGGATTAAAAACAAATCGACTAATCATTAGCACCTATATCATTTGTGGTTTATGTGCATCCATGAGCGGAATCATTTTATCTTCCCGACTTGCTCAGGGTCAGGCAAATATAGGGGAATCAATTGTTTTAGATGTAATAGCCGCTGTCGTTATTGGAGGTACCTCACTTTCAGGTGGGCAAGGTGCAATTTGGCGAACATTTATTGGTGGAAGTATTTTAATTATGATTTCAAATGTTTTTGATAGTCTTTCCATTAGTACTTATTGGCAGTCCATTTTTAAGGGTGCCATTATTATTGTCGCTGTTATGATTGATTTTTATGGTCGTTCGAAGATTCAAAAATAGAGAGGATGAATAAAATGCGCTTACACAATAAAGTAGCGATTATTACAGGTGCAGGAAATGGACAAGGGTTGGCAGAGGCTGAATTGTTTTTACAAGAGGGTGCGAAAGTGGTTGCCACAGATATTAATGGAGAGGCATTAAAGCTTTTAAAGAAGCGGCACACGGGAAACGATAATCTTTTTGTGCATAAACATGATGTATCCTCTGAGACAGAGTGGGAGATCGTTATCCAAAAGACCATCAAAATGTTTGGACGCTTAGATATTTTAGTGAATAATGCGGGCATTCCTTCTAGAAGCTCAGTTATACATGAGGATTTAGAGGGCTGGAATAAGGTAATGACCATTAATGCGACGGGTACTTTTTTAGGCGTTAGAAAATGTGCTGAACACATGATGAAGCAACAGGCTGGAAGTATTATTAATATCTCTTCTGTTTATGGAATTATCGGCGAAAAAGGCTATGTTTCCTATCATGCCTCAAAGGGAGCTGTTAGAAGCTTAACAAAGGCAGCAGCCATGGATTTAGCAGAATACAATATCCGCGTGAATTCTGTGCATCCGGGCATGATTGAAACAGAAATGACACGAGATCTTTTTGAGAATAGCGAAAAAGCGAAATGGATGAAAGAGGTCACGCCATTGCCATTGCTCGGTAAACCTAAGGATGTAGCCTATGGTGTTTTATATTTAGCGAGTGATGAGGCTAATTTTGTGACAGGTAGTGAGCTAGTTATTGACGGTGGTTGGATTGCGAAATAAAGACTATTATGGAGGTATTTATGACAAAGCGTATTCTAATTACAGGAGCTACTGCTGGAATTGGCAGAGCCACACTCGATAAATTTTATCAGGAGGGCTTTCATATTCTTGCATGTGATATTAATGCAGAGGAGGGCAGTAAGCTAGGTAGTATTTATGGTGCTCAAGTTGATTTTATAGAATTAGATGTTACAAATGAAAATAAATGGGAATATTTACAAAGATATATACATGACAAGAACTATCAAATTGATGTATTGTTTAATAACGCTGGGATATTTGTTATGAATAATATCGCTACAACTACAGAGAAAGAGTATCAGGCTATGTTTGATATTAATGTGAAGGGCAGCTTTCTAGCTTTAAAATATATAGCACCTATTATGTATAAACAGGAAAATGGCTCGATTATTAATGCATCCTCCAACGCAGCCTTTTTTGGTGCAAAAGGTCTAGGGATATACGGAGCAACTAAAGGTGCCATACGAACGCTTACCAAAAACGCCGCAATGGAATTTGCACCTTATGTAAGAGTGAATTCCATTCATCCTGGATATATTCAAACACAAATGATTGAGTATGCAGCGCAAAAATCAAATAAGACGCCACAGGATCAGGCAAAGTATGTACCATTAAAAAGATTGGGACGCCCAGAGGAAATCGCATCATTAGTTTATTATTTAGGAAGCGAGGAAGCATCCTATATTACGGGTAGTGAAATGGTCATTGACGGTGGTGTATCTAGCGGTCAATCCATCTGGGAAGAGGAACATTGCTAAGGAACTAGAAAAGGGGTGAGAATAATGTATTTATCTTTAAAATATAAATATCTTATTCTTACCCTCATTGTATTTATTTTGCCCTATTTTATAATGACCGTGATTTATATAAATAATGTGGGGGAATATCAAAAGAAGCTACTAATAGAAACACGGCTAGAGGTATTGAAAAAAATTCATTATTTTAATTCGTCTTTTGAGAATAATCAAGCAAGCACAAAAGTATACCATGAAGTGTTAAATTCAATTTGGGGTAGCTACTCTGATTTTCTTTTATTAACAGAGCAAAAGGATATTAAATTCAGCACGAATTCCCATATATCAGAGCATAAAGAGTATTTTCGTAAATTAGAGCCCCAGAAAACCAATTACTATAAAATTGATTATTTGAATGTAGAACGAATTCTGATGTATTCTTTTGATCCTTTTAATAATTGTTACTATGTTGTCATTGCTACGTCTGACTCCATTTTTAAAGAGCTGAATAATAAAAAGGAGGATTTAACGGCATTTGCCATTGCCTCCACTTTATTACTAACCGTCATCACTTTTTTATATTCCAATAAAATTAGTACCACTTTACAAATGTTTATTGAGCGTATTACCTCGTATAGAAAAGCGGTTTATCATATTGAAGAAAAAGAAAGAAAATCTGCTTGGATTAAGGATGAGTTGGATATCGCCAATCAAGAATTAAATCAGACAATTGCATATATGGTAGAAAAAGAAAAAGACTATGTTCGGGAAAACTATGAAGCGCAATTAAATAATTTACAAAGCCAAATTAATCCGCATTTTCTTTACAACACCTTAGACAATATTAATCACTTAGCCATGATTCATGAGGTTGAGGAGATTTCTACATTAAGTGTGGGACTAGCAAGGCTTTTTAGATATAACACGGGCAATAGTGAAAATGAAACATCAATAGAAAAAGAGCTAGAGATTATTGAAGAATACATTAATATTATGAAAATAAGAGTTTCTTATTTAGTTTTTGAAATTCAGATAGAAGATAACGATTTATTACAAAATGCTATTTTAAAATTTATACTACAGCCAATCGTTGAAAATATTTTTAAGCATGGGTACAGCCATAAAGCATCTATATCAATAAGTATAGATATTTATCGGAAATTAAATGATGTTGTAATTGATATTTATAGCAATAACGAATATAAGGACATTGATAAAATAACGATGCTAAATGAAAAAATAAATGATGAAAATCACGAGGGTAGCATTGGATTGAAAAATGTAAATAGACGATTAAAGATAAAATATGGAGAAGCGTATGGTGTTACAGTTCTAGTTAACGAACAAAGATACTTTGTATCGAGAATTCTATTACCATATAAAAAATAATGTCTTCTAACGGTGAGGTGAGCTCTATGAATATATTTATAGTAGAGGATGAGAACTTTATTAGAGAGGGACTAAGCTTTTTTATCAACAGAAATTTTACAGAAACCTTACATGTTTTTTCTTATGCAACTGGGGAAGACATGCTGCTGGCAGCGAAAGATATTCCCCCTGATATTGTTTTATCGGATATTAATTTACCAGGTATGAGTGGGATAGAGGCTGTTAGGGAGCTAAAAAAGTTTCATCAATTTAAGGTGATTTTTCTATCTGGCTATGATGATTTTCAATATTTACAAAGTGCTATTCAAATTGGTGCAGAGGATTACATTTTAAAGCCGATTGATTATAAAAACCTAAAGATAAAGCTATCTCAAACGATGCAAGCATTGAGCATGAAGAGACAAGTGGATTATTCCATCAAATATAATCAATTATTAAATTTAATATTGGCTTTTGACCAACAAATGACTGATCGTAATATCTATTCATTTGAATACTTTATTGTAAACATCAATCAAACAAAAAATACAGGAATTCCACACGCTCATGAGCTATTTCATTTTAATATTTTTGGGGAACCTATTGAGATTATGAATACGGATCTTGTATTGTCGTATGGTCAGGACAATCAGATCGTTCTGCAAAGAAAAGACTTGCATGATTTAAATCAAGCCGTGCTAGAGTTACTGCTGAAGAAGCATCTAAATACAGGTATTACTGCAGTAAATAAAAGAAAATCCATTTTTGATAAGCAAATTTTTACGAATGAATTTAAATTACAAGAATTTATGGCGTTTTTACAAAATACAGATATCGATTTTCAGCAAAGATTAGAATTTATGATTACGTTCTTATTACAATATAGCATTCATTTCAATTGCTTTGAAACATATAACAGTGCTCAAAAAATTATTGGTATCCACCATCAAATGATTAAAGAAGACAATCTATTAATAATAGTAAATAGCTACATCGAGCCACTCGTAGATAAAATACTAAATTTACATGGCAATAGGGATGATTTAAGTAAAAAAATAATCGATTATATTTATACGCATTTTGATGATCCTCAGCTGGATTTAAATTATTTATCAGGCATATTTAACAAAAGCCAAGCAAATTTAAGTATATTAATTAAGAAAAGCATTGATAAAAATTTCATCCACCTGTTAAATGAGCTAAGAATTGACAAGGCAAAGCAGCTACTAGTTCATAGTAATAAAAGAAATAATGAAATCGCTTCGTTGGTGGGCTATAGTAATGAAGAGTATTTTAGTAAAGTATTTAAAAAATATGTTGGAATGACACCAGCCAAATATCGAACTATTTAAATCTAGTGTGTTTTGGTAAAATAAGTATAGAATGACCGAGTTGAAAATAGAAAGGATGAGTAATATGTTCCGATCAATAGCGCCTCCAACAATGTCTTGACAGTAGAGTCTACTGTTTAAGGCATTCCACACTAGCTTGCTCTTCTTGCAATAGATTCTACTGTATAGGCTAAAAACTATATAAGTAGAAAGTAGGAATCAGAAGTGAGCGGAAAATTTGCATTTGTTTTATCTATGATTATCTTTGGGGCTATCGGTGTTTTTGCTAAATATATACACCTGCCATCCAGTGAAATTGCCTTCTGGATGAGTGTGATTGGCTCTAGTTTTTTATTGATAATTTTCATCGTTAAAAAAGAAAAAATAACGAAAGCATCCATTTTGTCTAATATATGGCCATTACTGCTATCTAGTGTAGCGTTATGTGGGAATTGGATTTTTCTATTTCAAGCGTACAAAGAAACAACCATTGCCAATGCAGCGCTTAGCTATTATTTTGCGCCAGTTTTAGTGATTTGTTTATCACCAATTGTATTAAAAGAAAAACTGTATCTAAGAAAAATTTTCTATGTAGGTGTGGCATTAGTTGGATTATTCTTTATTGTCCATAGCCAAGCTACAGAAGAAAATGGGCAAGATATCGGCATTGTGTATGGGCTTATTGCAGCATGTTTCTATACGTTGGTAACTTTTGTCAATAAGTATATTCATGGACTTAAAGAACCGTCAAACACAATTCTGCAGCTTTCTTTAGCAGCGTTATTTCTAGCACTTTATCTTAATGGAACAACTGGATTTCAAATCATGTATATCGATATAAAATCCATCAGTTTACTAATAGCATTGGGCATTGTCCATGCCGGTATAGGCTTCTATCTTTTCTTTTTAGGAATGAGTCATTTAAAGGGGCAAAGCATAGCCATTCTAAGCTATATTGACCCTCTAACGTCATTGGTAATCTCAACGATGATTATAGGAGAAAAAATGACTATGCTGCAAATAATAGGAGCTATTCTATTGCTTGGCGCGACATTTATTAGTGAAATAGATCAGAAAGAAGTCTAATTTAGCTTTAAAGGTGACATATTGACAGAAAGATATCTTTACAGTAAATTAAAAGAAATTGCATAATAGCATTAGGTGCCCATTGAGGGAGAATAGGGAATAAAGTGAAAGTCTTTAGCGGTCCCACCACTGTAAAAAGGAGTTTCATAGAGAATGCCACTAGCATGGTGCTGGGAAGGTTCTATGAAATGTTGAAATTGAGCCAGGAGACCTGCCTAATTGCTTCGATTATATAGACGATGGAAAAGTCTGTAGTTTATTTGTCATGAATAAACTGCAGGCTTTTTATATTGTCTCGAAAGATTGAAAGGGGAATAGTTTCATGCAATTATTACAGCACACGATTAAAAAAATTCAAAATGCGGATAGCCGTATGATGGAGAAAGCTAGGGAATATATAGACTCTCTGAGCAAGCCACCTGGAAGCTTGGGGAAATTGGAGAATCTTGCTGTACAGCTTGCTGGTATTACAGGAGAATTATTTCCTAAAATTGAGAGCAAAGCAATTATTGTCTGTGCAGCAGATCACGGTGTTTGTGAGGAAGATGTAACTTCAAATCCACAAAAGGTCACCTTTTTACAAACATTGAATTTTCCAAAAGGGCTTACGGGTGTTTGTGCAATCGCCAACATAACCAATGCTAAAATTATAACGGTTGACGTTGGTGTAAAAGAAGATTTACCGCTTGATGCTGGTGTCATTCTTAAGAAAATTAAATATGGGACAGATAATATGGCAAAGGGTCCAGCTATGTCAAAAGAGGAAGCTATTCAATCCATCGAAGTAGGAATTGAAGTTGCAACGAACGAAATAAGAAACGGAGCGGATGTTCTTGGAACTGGTGAAATGGGTATTGGGAATACAACACCAAGTGCGGCTATCCTATCCGTGCTTCATGCCTGTCATCCAAATATAGTAACAGGACTAGGTGCAGGTGTGGGAGCAGGGGGAATTGCGCATAAGGTGGAGGTTATTCAACATGCTATTGCACTAAACAAGCCCAATCGCCACGATGCTATTGATATTCTTGCAAAAGTTGGTGGCTTAGAAATAGGTGCTATGGCTGGAATTGTACTTGCGGCTGCTGCAAATCACAAACCTGTTGTAATTGATGGCTTTATTTCTACGATTGCTGCTCTCATTGCCTTTGAGCTTGAGCCAAAAGTAAAGGACTACATCATTCCTTCCCATGCCTCAGAAGAACCAGGGGCTAAAATAGCAGCCAAGTTGCTTGGTGTTGAACCAATGCTACATATGAATATGCGTTTAGGAGAAGGCTCTGGTGCAGCTTTAGCATTTCCAATTTTAGATGCAGCTTGCTCTATGATGAAAAACATGGCAACACTTGAGGAATCTGTAGTGCTAGTAGAATCGAAAGAATAGATCGTAACAAAAAGTATAACAAGCCCATATTCAAAACTATTTGGGCTTGTTACTATTTATAAAATGCCTATGCCCGATTGAGCTTTCGTAAAGGCAAACGCCATTTCTTCATATAGGAAAGAATTCTTAGCACTGTTATCATACCAAATAATCCATATAAAAAGAGGTCGCCTGTCAATACTTCTAGACCAATCATAAGTCCTGCAAGAGCTGCCCAAACCCCGTAAATTTCATCACGTAATACGAGAGGCTTGCGTCTTGCTAAAAGATCTCGAACTATGCCGCCTCCTGAACCAGTTAAGACAGCAGCTACAATCACTGCGCTAATGGGCATGTCGAGCTTTACAGCATAGAGGGCACCTTGAATAGCAAATGCCGATAAGCCAATGGCATCCGTAAAGTTTCCCCAGCGATGCCAATGCTGAATTAGATGATGTGGAAAAATAAAAAATATAGTAATTGCCGCAAGTGCAATTTGGAACATCATATCCTGTCCCCATAATGTTGTAACAGGCAGGCCAATAAGTAAGTTACGAATTGCGCCACCACCAAAGGCAGTGACAATACCGAGTATATAAACACCGAATAAATCGTATTCTTCCTCCATGGCGATAATTGCCCCAGAAATAGCAAAGGCAATTGTTCCGATAATACTGAAAACCTCCCAAGCCATCCCTTTCACCCCTTCTGAAAAATAATGTACTTTCTCATTAAAGTTAAAAAATTCTATTAAATGTAAGAGAATCTATGAAATTTCAAAAATAATGAAAGAAGTCCGCACATTAGCTTAGCGCAAATTGCGAGTAGAAACAATAGGCAAGTTTTGCAGACACATCTACAAATTGTTAAGATAAGATAGGAGAAAGTGAAAACTTCAATTTGTGGGTGTAGATGCCCGCAATTGAAGAAATGTGAATGGAGAAGAATGCATGACTTTTACAACGAATTTAACAGAAGAAACGTTAGCATTGGCTACCAAAATAGAGGATAAGGTTCGCCCGTTTCAAAGGAAGGTAGACGAGATGGCGTTCTTTAATCAACAAAAGGTGCTTGCAGCTTTTAGGAAGCATCAAGTGAGTGACTATCATTTACACCCTTCTAATGGATATGGTTATGATGATGAGGGACGTGACAATTTAGAGCGTGTTTATGCAGAGGTTTTTGGAGCGGAGGCTGCCATTGTACGTCCGCAGATTATTTCAGGGACCCATGCCATTACGCTTAGTCTATTCGGCGTGCTGCGACCGGGTGATGAATTGCTGTATATTTCAGGTCAACCATATGATACATTACAATCCATAGTAGATGGCGGTGATAAGGATACTGGCTCATTAAAGGATTATAAAATTGGTTATCGACATGTAGATTTAATAGAAAATCAACTGATTGATTGGAACGGTGTAGCGACTGCTATTACAGAGAATACAAAAATGATTGCGATTCAACGATCAAAGGGCTATGCATCACGTCCATCCTTTACTATTGAAGAAATTGCTTCAATGTGTGTGAAAATCCGTGAATTAGCACCACAGGCTATCATCTTTGTCGATAATTGCTATGGAGAATTTGTGGAGGCTCAGGAACCGACAGAGGTAGGGGCAGATTTAATGGCAGGCTCTCTGATTAAAAATCCAGGCGGTGGCTTAGCCAAAATTGGTGGCTATATTGCTGGTCGTGCCGATTTAGTTGAAAAATGTGCCTATCGTATGACGTCACCGGGTATTGGTGCAGAAGCAGGTGCAACACTAAATACGCTTGGTGATTTTTATCAGGGCTTTTTCCTAGCGCCACACGTTGTAGCACAAGCATTAAAAGGCGCAATTTTCACAGCGGCAATGCTAGAAGAAGTTGGCATGTCTACATCTCCAAGCTATGATGCGAAACGAACGGATTTAATTCAATCTGTTTCATTCCAAACGGCTGAACAAATGATTGCTTTTTGTCGCGAAATCCAAGCGAACTCACCAATCAATGCCCATTACGCACCAGAGCCAGCCTATATGCCAGGCTATGAGGATGATGTCATAATGGCGGCTGGTACCTTTGTTCAGGGCTCCAGTATTGAGCTTACAGCAGACGGTCCTATTCGCCCACCATATACGGCATTTATTCAAGGCGGTCTCACATATGAGCATGTAAAATTTGCTATTTGTAGTGCAGTTCAAAAAATTCAGCAATAGATAAGGTGGAAAAAACTATTCAAATCGTGATTTTGAATAGTTTTTTTACAATTTTGTAGCAGTCGAAAAAATATTTAAAAACGATGTTAGGAAACCTTACATACTTGTTGACAGTGTAAAAATTTCGTTATATGATTAGCGGGTATTGGAGGGGACTTAAATGAGTCGTGAAATTAGACGAACTATGCCGTTATTATCTATGAGTATCGTGATGCAATTGACCGAGCTTTCGGCACGCCAAATTCGTTATTATGAAGAACACCATTTAATTGAGCCGCACCGAACAGAAGGCAATCGTCGAATGTTCTCATTAAATGACGTCGATACATTGCTAGAAGTTAAAGATTACTTAGAACAGGGCATGAATATGGCGAAAATTAAAAAGTTATTCGCTAAAAAGAATAATCCTGTGACGACAGATGAGCCAGACTTAAGTGACTCAGAATTACGTCGTATCATGCGTGAGGAAATGCGTCAAGCACAGCGCATGCAAAAATCATCCATCCGACGTGGGGATTTATCCCGATTCTATTAAAAGCCTTTAATAGGGTAGGGTAAAGATAAAAGCTAGACAAATTATAGGAGTGTGGAAAACTGTGGGTAAATACACAAAAGAGGACATTAAACGTCTTATCGAGGAAAAAAACGTAAGCTTTATTCGTCTACAATTTACGGATATACTTGGCACAATTAAAAACGTTGAGATTCCTGTAAGCCAATTAGACAAAGCGCTAGAAAATAAAATGATGTTTGATGGTTCATCTATTGAAGGCTTCGTTCGTATCGAAGAATCAGATATGTATTTATATCCTGATCTAGATTCCTTCGTGGTGTTCCCTTGGACTTCTGAAAAAGGGAAAGTAGCACGCTTCATTTGTGATGTATACACTGCGAAAGGCGAACCATTTGCTGGTGACCCACGTAACAACCTAAAACGTATCCTAAGAAAAATGGAGGATTTGGGCTTCACAAGCTTTAATTTAGGACCTGAGCCAGAGTTCTTCTTATTCAAATTAGATGCAAAAGGCGAACCAACATTAGAGGTTAATGACCACGGTGGTTACTTTGACTTAGCGCCAACTGATCTTGGTGAAAATTGCCGTCGTGATATCGTATTAGAGCTAGAAGAGATGGGCTTTGAAATTGAAGCTTCTCACCATGAGGTAGCTCCTGGACAACACGAAATTGACTTTAAATATGCAGATGCTATCACAGCTTGTGATAATATCCAAACGTTCAAATTAGTTGTAAAAACAATTGCACGTAAACACGGCTTACACGCTACTTTCATGCCAAAACCATTATACGGTGAAGCTGGCTCTGGGATGCACTTCAATGTTTCATTGTTTAAAGGCAAAGAAAATGCTTTCTATGATGAAGCGACTGAATTAGGTCTTTCTGAAACAGCTATGCAATTCATGGCAGGCGTTCTTGCGCATGTTCAAGGCTTCACAGCTGTAACAAACCCAACAGTTAACTCTTATAAACGACTTGTTCCTGGGTATGAAGCTCCATGTTATGTGGCATGGTCAGCACAAAACCGTTCACCACTAATTCGTATTCCATCAGCTCGTGGTCTGTCAACACGTGTAGAGGTACGTTCTGTGGACCCAGCTGCAAATCCTTATTTAGCAATGGCTGTTATTTTAGAAGCGGGTCTAGAAGGGATTCGTCAAAATCTAACTCCACCAGCTGCAATTAACCGTAACATTTATGTGATGTCTGAAGAAGAACGTAAAGCAAATGGAATTGAAAACTTACCACCAGCTCTTGATGATGCATTAACATTACTTGCTAAAGACAAAGTATCGCAAGAAGCGTTAGGTGAGCATATCTATGCAAACTTCAAAGAAGCAAAAGAAATTGAGTTTGATATGTATCGCACTACTGTCCATCAATGGGAACGTGACCAATATTTAAAAATGTACTAATTAAGATTAACCGAGTATCTAATAGAGGATACTCGGTTTTTTACAGACATATAAAAAGCACAAAAAGCGATGAGGCGTTTAACAACCTCATCGCTTCTTTTTTATCTTGATTCTAGCAAAATATTAAGTAAGTGGCGAGATGAATGGTCATTTATTTCGCTAGCTTACAGAGTCCCTTGGCTATCACAGATTTTGAAGAGGAGCGTTTTGAGCGAGCTTGACGCAATCACGCTGGGGTGTGTAATTGACTAATAGCCCATACGACTATGATGATACGGCATATGACCGTGGTGATGGGACATATGGCAGTGATGCTGCGGCATGTGACAAGGGTTAGGTGGCATTTCGCAAAGTGTATGGTTTTCGCAACATTCATTCACGACAGATTCAGTACATGGGAAATAGTATTGATGATCGAAAATATGTTTATTTACATTTGTAATATGTGTTGGTTGTACATGCGGTACGACAGTATGGATATAATTTGTACGAACATATTGCTCTGGTGGCATAAATTGTGGTGGATCAAATTGTGTTGGCATTGCTTGTGGTGGACAACAATGTGGACCTTTCCCATGATGACGCATACGATTAAACATGGTTATTACCTCCTGTTTTAATAAGTTGTGGTTCATTATTAAGATATGAGTGATATGTCGATAGGGTCTATTTATTTGCCTACTAACTATTAGATAAATCTCACACATCAGTGAAAATCGAAACTTATGTAACATATGCCTAATATATCCTTATAGCTTATTAGATGAGTATATATACCTTTGTTTCGGGTGATTTTCTTTATCAAAAGAGGTTAATTTGTATATTTGTATAATAAGCAGCCAATTAAAAATAAAATATTATTAAAATTATTAGTAAGGTACGTTTTTTATAAAAAAAGATATTGTAAATACATTTTTTGTACAGTATACTCTTTTAGTGATAATGATTATCATTATTGATTATTATTTGGGAGGACCTATATGTCGAAACTTACATTTAACAAAAGAAATTTTTATTTGCTTTTTACATTATTACTATCATTCGCATTTTTACTAGCTGCTTGCGGGGATAAAACATCAAAAAGTAGTGAACAGGAAAATAAAGCATCAGAAGAAGGAAAAACAGAGGAAGCAAGTCGTGAAATTACACATGCGATGGGTACAACAACAGTAAAAGGAACACCGACAAAAATAGTAACGCTTTATCAAGGTGCTACCGATGTGGCAGTTGCAATGGGGATTAAGCCAGTAGGTGCAGTAGAGTCGTGGGCAGAAGCGCCTATC
This sequence comes from Lysinibacillus sp. UBA6686, assembly GCF_002455205.1. Lineage (NCBI taxonomy): Bacteria > Bacillati > Bacillota > Bacilli > Caryophanales > Bacillaceae > Lysinibacillus > Lysinibacillus sp. UBA6686. Next base: position 29,123 of record NZ_DKJS01000081.1, read on the forward strand.
TACAACTATCTTAAAAATGATTTAGATGGTGTAACAATCGTTGGGCAGGAAACACAGCCAAATTTAGAAGAAATTGCGAAGCTTAAGCCTGATTTAATTATTGCTTCGAAAGTGCGTCATGAGGAAATTTATGATCAGTTATCTCAAATTGCACCAACAGTTGCCCATGAAACTGTTTTTGATTTCAAAGGAACAGCAGAAATGATGGGTCAAGCAATGAATCAAGAAGATAAGGTCAAAGAGCTATTAGGAAATTGGGATAACCGAGTGGCAGATTTCCAAACAAAAATTAAAGAAAAGCTTGGGGACAAATGGCCACTACATGTTTCAGTTGTTAATTTTAGAGCTGATCATGCACGAATTTATGTTACAGGCTTTGCAGGATCAATTTTATCAGAACTTGGCTTCAAGGGTCCTAAAAATCTAACAGATAATTCATTAGAGATTGTAAAACTAACGGATAAAGAAAGTATTACACAGATGAATGCAGATGTGATTTATATGTTTATGGAAAATGATGAGGCTGTTAAAAAAGTTTATGAAGAATGGACAAATCATCCATTATGGAAAGAGCTTGATGCAGTCAAAGCAAATCAAGTATACCAAGTTGATGAAATTAATTGGAATCTAGCTGGTGGTATTCTAAGTGCTAATTTAATGCTTGATGATATTTATGACAAATTTGAATTAGAAAAATAATGGCAAGTAAGGGCTGTATCTTTAGCAACAGCCCTCTTCTTGTAGATAGAAAGCTTTATATTTAAACTGCAAGCTAGTTTTCGAGATAAATTGTGGATGAAGAAAGTTGGCATAAAATGAGAATTATTCTTTCCAGTACCTCAATGAAAAAAATTTGCTTACTAATAAGCTGTGTATTGCTTTTTTGCACATTTATTTTAAGTATTGCACTTGGTCAAACCTCTATATCATTAGAGTCTATCTATCAGGCATTTTTTCATTTTAATGATGCAAATACCGAGCATGTCATTATAAGAACTTCTCGTTTGACACGCGCTATTATCGCTGCGGTAGTTGGTGCTAGTCTTGCCATTGCGGGGGCTTTAATGCGTGCATTAACAAGAAATCCATTAGCGGCACCTGATATTTTAGGTATTAATGCAGGAGCTATATTTTTTATTGTCAGCGCGATTACTTTGTTTTCAATAGATTCCTTAATGAGTTATATGTGGATTGCCTTTTTAGGGGCAGGTATTGCAGGAGCAATGGTTTTTTTCTTAGGATCATTAGGAAGAGATGGTTTAACACCCATCAAAATAGTATTAGCAGGTGCAGCGATTACAGCCTTATTCGTATCGTTTACACAGGGATTACTTGTGATTGATGAACAGGGCCTACAAAGTGTCCTTTTTTGGTTAGCGGGGTCAGTATCAGGACGTAGCATTGATATGCTTTTACCTGTTCTTCCATTTATTTTAGTCGCAACCATTGTTTCAATAGTTATGGGAAGATCCATTAATGTCTTGCAATCTGGTGATGATATTGCAAAAGGATTAGGACAGCGAACAATTATCACTAAAATTATGCTGGGTATAATTATTATTGTGCTTGCAGGTAGCTCTGTAGCAGTAGCGGGCTCAATTGGCTTTATTGGACTGATTGTACCGCATATAGCAATAGGGCTTGTAGGTTCAGATTTTCGCTGGATTATTCCTTATAGTGCGGTGATTGGGGCTACGCTACTGCTGTTGGCTGACATAGCAGCTAGATTTATAATCATGCCATTGGAAATGCCAATTGGTGTTATGACTGCTTTAATTGGTGCTCCTTTCTTCATTTATATTGCACGAAAGGGGTTAGCGAAAAATGCCTAAGTACATGACAATACGCTCAAAATCTGATCGTATTTCGTTTCAAATTGCTTTAAAAACATGCTTGATCACTCTAATTCTGAGTCTTTTATTAGCCCTATTAACGATTCTTGGTTTATCAGTTGGCAGTGACTTTATTCATCCATGGATTGTTATTCAGGAATTGTTTGGCTACGGAAGTGGGGACTATAATTTTGTTTTACATACATTAAGACTACCTAGAGTATTGATGGCTTTATTAGTCGGTGCAGCACTTGGTGTTGCGGGCTTAATCTTACAAGGAATTATTCGTAATCCACTTGCTGCCCCAGATATTATTGGAGTAACTAGTGGCGCATCAGTTGGGGCGATTGTTTTTATCGTGTATTTTATGGGAGCAGTCAGCATTCAATTTTTACCCCTAGCAGCAATAATAGGTGCTTCGATCGTGTCGTCTATCATCTATCTTCTATCCTGGAAAAAGGGTGTAACTCCTATACGTATGGTGTTGATTGGTATTGGGATTTCGGCACTAGCAAAAGCGATGGTGACCATGCTGCTCGTTATTAGCAATGTGGCTGCTACCACGAAAGCATATTTATGGTTAACAGGAAGTTTATATGGGGCTAATATGCAAGATGTTTTTCTATTGCTACCATGGGTTTTAGTATTATTACCATTGACATTCGTAATGGCTAGAATTGTAAATGTTAAGGAATTGGGAGATGATATTGCTATTGGACTAGGCGTAAAAGTTCAAATCTATCGTTTATTCTTTTTACTAATCAGTGTCATGCTTGCAGGTTCTGCTGTAGCCTTTGCTGGTGGAATTGCTTTTGTCGGATTAGTGGCACCACATATGAGTAGAATGCTTGTTGGACGCTCCTTTGCTGCTTTAATTCCAGTAACGGCTATTATCGGTGGCATTATTGTTATAGCAGCCGATATTGTGGCTCGAACAGCCTTCTTACCTAAAGATCTACCAACAGGTGTATTTACGGCAGCTATCGGTGCTCCATTTTTTATATATTTATTGTTTAAAACACGCAATCAATAAATGCTTTTTAACAACAGCTACAATAGCTAAAGAGTATAAAAGAGGGTGACAGGATTTTGAAAAATGTTTTAAAGGCTCATGATTTAAGCGTATATTATGGGGAAAATAAAATTTTAGAGAATTTAAATTTGCAAATACCTGAAGGAAAAATTACCGTATTGGTAGGTGCCAACGGTTGTGGAAAATCCACACTTTTACGAACCTTTGCCCGCTTAATAAAACCGAAAGCTGGTCAAATTTTCTTAGAGGATGACGTAATCCAAAAAATTCCCACAAAGGATATTGCAAAGCGTTTAGCGATTCTACCACAGGGACCTGTTGCACCTGAAGGATTAACAGTCTTACAATTAATTAAACAGGGGCGTTATCCTCATCAAAGCTGGTTAAAGCAGTGGTCTAATGAGGATGAAAAAATTGTAAATAAAGCGTTAGAAGTAACACAGATGACGGATTTTGTAGATCGATCAGTAGACGCTTTGTCTGGTGGTCAGAGACAGCGTGCTTGGATTGCGATGACCTTAGCACAAAAAACGGATTTAATTTTATTAGATGAACCAACTACCTATTTAGATATGGCTCACCAAATAGAAATTTTAGACTTACTATATGATTTGAATGTCAAAGAAAATCGTACAGTTGTTATGGTACTACATGATTTAAATTTGGCATGTCGTTATGCCCATCATATTGTTGCAGTCCGAGATAAGCAAATATACGCTCAAGGTAAACCTGAGGAAGTTGTAACAATGGAGATGGTGCAAAATGTATTTCGAATGAACTGTACGATCATTAAAGATCCAATTTTTGGGACGCCATTATGTGTCCCGCATGGTAAGGGACGGAAAGTAGGAAGGTAAGCATCGGGTGAGTTTAGATCTTACAACTGATGAAATAGCAACATTAACGCAAGGGAATAGACCTACAACCGAAAAAAATTCAGATTGGATTTACTCAATTCCTGCCAAGAATTCTGTATCACCTATAAAACGAATCTGATTGTCACTTTATTTTCCTAAACAGGTGAATAAGCACCTGAATTTTAACTGCGTGTTTTTTCACTTGTTTTTTTATCCCACTTACTGTATTAAGATGCTATTATAAATGAAAAAGAGAAAGACTTGCATCTTAATCTATTTTTCGTTATGGTAAATATTGTATTGAAATGAGGTGAGTGGTCATAAAAAGGGGGTTAAGCCTTGCTTAAAAAAATTTTATTCTTTTTAATGGTTTTAATCATTTTAACTGGGTGTTCCTTAACAGGTGGATACGACTCCTCTAAAGCGATTAAAAGAGGGGATATTACAATTTTACATAACGGAGTACATAATTTAGAACGATTTGAACAATTTCTTGAGCATCTAGTTAATAATCAAGAGGATACTGTTCGAGTGACTTCCTATACAAAAGAGGGGGACCCCATCTTCGAAGATTTACATTTTGATGGGAAGGAAATTCAATATACGCATGATAATTCACATGATGCATTTGGAGGGCAGGACAAAGGGCAAGAGACAGATGTTTGCAAAAATATAATGTCTAGCGTAAATGATCAAAATGAAGTGGAGTATGTATTAGTTGACTGTATAAAAAATGGAGAAATTCCTCTTTTTCAAATAAATGAGAAAGAGGCTAAAAAATAATATCATACCGGACAAAAGGATGCCAAGTCTTCTTGTCAAAGGACCTGGCATCAAGAGAACATACTATTGGATGACTATTTTTTTCTTCACACGCTTCCATAATAGTAACATATAGATAAAAAGTACAATTATAATAATATATGCATATAACAAAGGGCTTTCTTCGTTGCCCATAAAGTTAAAGAAATTATTCAAGCCATGGAACAATATTGTTAGTATGATGGATTGACCATTTAAAATTAGTAAAGAAAGTACGAGCCCGACAAGTAGTGCATAGATTATTTGGATTACTGTATCTTCAAGAGATTGACCACCAAGTAACTGTAAGGCATGTGTGATGCTAAATAGGAGACTTGATACCCAAACGGCTGTTAAAGGCCCTTTTCCTACTAGCATCCGTAGCATGATGCCTCTAAAAACGGTCTCTTCGATAAAAGCTACAACGAACAATTGCATGATCAGCATCACGATTAAATTACTAAAGGATTCTGTATTCAAGCCTTTGGTACCGAAAAGAATGATACATAAAACAAAAATAAGTGGGCTAACAAGTAAAATATCACTTTTATTAAAAGTTAAAAAGAAGTATTGGTGCCATTTCTTTTTCACTGCAATGTACACAAAGAGCCCTAATGAAAGAGGTGCTAGCAGCGCAAATTGGAAAAAGGGGCTTGAAGGTTGTAGAATGGAAACGTAGGCACCATTTATAACATAGAAAAATATAAGTAAAAGTTCTAAGCCAATTAGTTTAAAAAAGATTTTTTTGACATCTACACGATCCCTTCTTTTTGAATTAAGCAGGATTTACTGAAGCCTTCCGTAAAGCCAGTGAGATGATAAAGTATAGGAGGACACTAAATACTAATAGACTACTTACTATTGTTATAGCTGATACTTTTGAAAACAGCTCAAACAATGGAGTATACCACTCGAAAATGACCATAGTAATTGGAATTAAACAAAGTATTCCGATAAAGCTATAACCACCAACAGTTCCAAAACGATAAAAGATAATGTTTAATAATAGCCCAGATGTTAAAGAGAATAGTAGTAATACTGTGTCCAGTGCAACTGTATCTATAAATGCGGTGGAATTCCCGAAAAAGTATATTGGATGAATAATAAGTATTTCTTTAATTTTTAGTAATGCTGTAAAGTAGGTAATGACTTTATGCGTACAAGTAATGATTACAGCGCCAGCTAGGCTCCAGCAGATAAAAAAGAGACCAACATTGACCATATACTGCGTACGACTTATTCCGAGTTTTAAAAAATAAGGCAAGGTGTTATTTAACAACTTTGATGCCGTTGTACTGTAAAAGATATAGACTGGAATAGAAATCGTAATGGCGAAAGAAAACAAGTATTGCCCAAAAAAAGTATCTATGAAAAAAGTCAATAGAACGATAGAAAATAAAATGCTCCAAAAAATAATGTTTTTCTTTTTATAGCTTTGAAATAGAATATAAAAACTACCCTTCACTGTATTCATTTAATAGCCCTCGCTTTCTGCTGCTTACTTAAGTACACCAACATATCCTGTAAGGAAACACGCTCAAGTTTAATATTATGCCCCTCGATATGGCGACCATCGCTATAGATTACCGCAGTTAATTCCTGCATAAACATATGTTGATAGATAATTTCTAGTCCATGTATTGCCTGCTCAACATCTGAAGCGTTTCCTTTTACAGCTACAATATGCTGGTGCCATTCCTCTGCTGCTTTTTGAAGCAACAACTGCCCTTCATTCAAAATTAGAATTTCCTCGAAGAGATCACTTGCCTCATCAATTAAATGTGTGGACAAGATAAAAAGTCTTGGATTTTCAGTTTGTTGCTCAATTAATAAATCATAAAATGTATTTCGTGCAGCGACATCAAGCCCGATATAAGGCTCATCGAAAATTGTTATTCCTGCATTGCTTGCAAACCCTGTAATAATGCCTAAAGCTGAAACCATTCCTTTCGATAAACCACGAACCTTATCCTTGGGATTTAATGCAAATACCTCTAGTAACTCCCTCGCAAGTGCTTCATCCCATTGTGGATAAAAGAAACTATTAGCTTTTAATGCCTGTGCAATGGTCATTTCCTCCTGAAAATTACCACTTTCTGCGATAAAACAAATATCACGTAAAGTTGCGGGTGCATTGAACACATTTTCTCCGTTGACAGAGATGCTTCCACTAGTTGGGGCAATAAGTCCAGCTAATAAATTTAAAAAGGTTGTTTTACCAGCACCATTATGACCTAAAAACCCAATAATTTTAGGCCCCTCTAGCGTAAATGTGACATTTTTTAAAGCTTTCTTATGTTTAAATGTTTTAACAACATTTTTTACGTCGATTTTCATACACTAACCCCTTTGTAACATATTTTGTAATTCTTCATTGGAAATCCCTAATCTTGTGGCTTCTTTTTTTAATGGCTCTATATGCTGTTGAAAGAAATTTTCCTTGCGCTCTACCAGTAAAATTTCACGAGCATCTGTACTAACAAACATGCCAACACCTCGTTTTTTATAAATAACACCTTTATCCACTAATTCGTTCACGCCTTTCCCAGCGGTTGCAGGATTAATTTGATATTCCTTCGCAAATTCATTGGTGGATGGAACGCGATCCCCGGGCTGTAGCTGTCCATCTAGAATGGCATCCTCTATTCGTTCACGGATTTGCTGGAAGATAGGCTTTTCATTGTTTAAAGAATGAATCACAATCCACCTCCTTTGTTAATCGGTTAATTACTCTTGTAACTAACCATATAACGCAAGGGTTTTTTTGTCAATGGTTTTGATGGAAAAATTTTAATGTGACAGAAGTTATGAAGAAAGTATGCAAAGCATTATGTAGGGGATTTAAGTATTTGTAATTCATGCTAATACACTAAAATTCTTAGTAAGAAGAATTACTATAAAGCAAAAATAGAAATCCTTGTAATAGAAATATCTGCCTATTTTCACATTGTTTTTATGGTGATCATTTCCCTAAAAAATATAATTTTTAAAGTAAATTTGTAATTTTCGTTTAAGTAATTTGTTTGTTAAATCCCCGTATTTCTATAGTTCGAGTTCCATCTTTGCATATGTGTCAAGTTTTCACTATGCATATATTGTAGAGAGAAGGGGGGAGGTGAGCTTCTATGAAAATTAACTGGAAGATTCGTCTTCAGCATAAGCCATTTTTATTGGCACTATTTTCATTGATTTTATTACTCGCACAGCAAGTTGCAGCTATTTTTGGCTATGATTTAACGAGTGCAATGAGTGAGCAGCTAACATTCATCTTAAATACTGTTTTATCAATTCTCGTATTAATGGGTGTTGTTATAGATCCAACTACAAGGGGTACGAAGGATAGTGAGCGTGCTTTAATGTATCGAAGACCTAGATAGCTAAAGTATAAATATGATCTAAAAGTATAATTTTACACCTTTCAAAAAGGTGTTATAATGTAAAAAATGAAAAAGTAGGGAGGATGATGGGATGTCACTTGAAATGGAGCAAAGGATTGCCAAGCTTGAGAAGGAAATGATGGATTTGAGGCAGGAGTTAGATGTCTTAAAACAGCAACATTCTGCTGGTCAATCAACGGCAATAAATGCTAGAAAAACAATGATAAATCAATCTTCATCATTAGCAGAACAAAAACCAATTAGTACTTCCAAGCCAAACCCAAGGCCAATACCTGAAAAAAAGAAGCAACCACAGCAATCGCTGGAGGAACGTATCATGTGGGCTTTACCAAAAATATTCATGGTAATTTTAGTGATGGGAGTGCTTTGGGGTCTTAAGCTCGTTAGTGATTATGGTTATTTATCGAATGAGGTTAAAATCATCCTCGCCTATGCATTATCGATTTTCTTAGCCGTACTAGCAAATGTGCTGGAGCATAGAAAAAAGGGATCTCCAGCTATCACCATTTCCTTATATGGTGGGGCATTTATCGTAGGAATTTTAACAACAGCGGCCAGTGCAATATTGTATGAAATCATTGGTTTAACGCTGGCACTCATTATTGCCATCATCTATATTGGCTATGGGATTGCTATTTGCTACTTAAAGAAAAATGAGATATTAACAGTGTTTGTAGCATTCACTTCACTTTTGCTACCATATTTACTAGAATATATGGATTTTAGTGCTGTTATTATTTTAATTTATGTACTTGCGTTATTTACGATGCTACAATTTGTCATTTATCAGCATAAGCAAAAGCTGGCACTCTATATAGCAACCTTTTTCTCTATGCTAGCTGTTAGCATTATAGCGTTTATGAACACTGACAATCGAGCTATAATGGCATTTGGCTTGATGGCTGTATTAGCTATTTTCTATACGAGTTGGTGCCGTTTATTTAATATTGAATCTAAATGGAAGCATATTCATGTCGGTCTTCAATTTTCTCTAGGAGTTTTTAGCTTATTGCTTTTGAACCTTATGATTAGACCAATCGAATATAGTGAAGCGCTTTTATTCGTATTGGTCATCTTGTTTGCGACTTTAGCGGGTTATGGCTATAGGCAAAAATGGCAGGAGGCATTTGATAGTGCCATCACACTCGCGTTTATCACCCTATGTAATACGCTGCTCGTTATGAATATACCAGAGAAAGTAGAAGATTTACTATTGCCGTTTATTGCATTTACAGGTGTTATGATGAGCTTACGTTTACAAGCAAGCTTGATGAAGGTCATCAGCTCGGTCATATTTGCTATTACCATTATAATTAACTTTATGATTCATGAGCCAGCACCATTTTTTAGCATTAACCATGCTAGCCTCTTTATGCCAGTCATCTATTTGCTGCTTATTTATCTAAATGCAATACGTCCGAAAGAGTCACTTTCGGTATTTGAAAAACTGATGAAGGATTTATATGTAGTAGACTTTTTAGCGGTCATAACGACTGGGTACTTCTTAGTTTATATTAGTAAGCTTGATGCCGTATATTTTGCTGGTGTTAGCAACAGCCAGCATATGATGAGTATTATGCTAGCTGTCCTATTTGCAGCATCCCTTCTAGTGCCAGCAAAATATAAAGGACGCGCATTAACACCAGTGCTTGGCGCATTTTTCCTGCTTTTCACGCTATCAATCGGTATCCTTCCAGCCGAAATGCAGGGAATAGAATGGCTCCATATAGTAACAAGAATCATTTATATTGTTGTGCTTGTGGCAATTTTAATAGATGTGCTTATAAAGGGCCGTATTTATCAAATATATCAACAACAGATGGAGAAATACGTAGATCCAACAGTAAGTGCTGTTATTGTGTTGATAATGCTATCCATTTGGGGATTCGTGCATCAGCTAGCCTATAACAATCTACTGGACTGGAAGCTTAGCATTGCACTCTCTACCATTACACTTTTTGTGACAGCCAGTATTGCCCTATGGCTGAGTACGGTGCGCAACTTCCGTACATTACGCTTAACGGGCTTTACCATCTTGGTCATTGCGTTTATAAAGCTTATATTCTTTGATTTATCTGCACTCGATCTATTAATACGAGCTGTTTTGTTTATCGCGATTGGTGGGATTGGATTGTTGTTGTCGGGTAGGTTGTTGAGGAAGGATCACTAGAGGAATTTGATAGGTTTAGAAAAACACATGGACAATTAAAATATAATTTATTGTCCATGTGTTAGTTTTTTTATTTTTCTAATATGATTTCTTCGATAATATTTTTTTTAGGTGGAGAAGGTGGTACATTTGAATTATTATTACCACCCGAATTATTAGAACCGCCATTATTTCCTGGAGAAATGGTACTTTCACCAAAAGTGATTGAAGCACCTCCATCAACTATAATATTATCTGCTACAACAGCTCCTTTAATATGTGCCCCTGCATTCACTCTAATATCAGCATTTGGTGCAATAATATGTTGACCAACTGAATTAAAGCCTCTATCAAATGTCACATTTTGTCCTCCAGAATAGATATTCCCCTTTACACCAACGCCACCTGAAAATGTTAAATCTGCTTCTTTTGCATAAAGGGAGCCATTAATTTGTGTTTCATTTGAAAATGTTAGAGGTACAGATCCACTATATAAAAAGTTAATTTGACTAACATCACCACCGCTGTTAAAGGAGCCTTTAATATTAAACGAGTCTTTTACATAAATATTTAACTTACCTGTCCCTATGATATTAATATGCCCTTGCAAAATATCCAGACTTTCAATATATAAGTCTTTATCAGTATCCCCTACATTAATCGTAATTGTATTGTTTGAAGTTACTTTAAATTGTTTAAAATGTGTATCCTCAGTTAAATTAAGTGTATAATTATTTGTCATCCAGTTATCTGCTTGGAAATTTCCATTATTAATGATGTTGGTTTTATTCCATTGACTCTCTGCAACCTCCTCATTTGGAGGATAGTTTAGCTGTGATAAATCATTCATTATGTTACTTGGAAATGGCGCAAGTACATTGCCAGCAGGAAAATCCTTTTGTTCTGTTACTTGATTTTTTAAGTATTCTAAGCCGTCATTATCAACATGAAAGTTTTCGGGAGAAGTGCCTATACTACCCGTAATAGATGCTCCGCCTGTTAATGAAATGTTACCTCCAGCACTTGCCACATTCCCATCAATTTTTCCTCCAGCTTTTACAATAATATTGCCTTTAGTTTGTACAGTAAATTCACTTGGAACATAATGACTGCTGTTCCCACCATTTGACCCTCCATTGTTTGTACCACTGTTATTCTCTCCGTTTTCTGAGCCGCCATTAGTATCTGTATAGTCCAATGTGATTTTAATGTTTTGTTCCAATGTTCTACTAATGGATGTATCTTCTCTTTGACCTGTTGAATCTAAAATATAAAACTTTCCTATTGATTTAATAGCATACTGTAGTTCATTCACATCCTCATTTATTAATGTAATGCTTATACTAGCTTCAGGTATATTATTAAATTGGGTTTCAAATTCTAGTTCTTGAAATGGTATACCAATGTTAACGAAAGTATTAGTTAACATTACTTCTATATCTATATTAGTTGGATAGCCTAATAGACTCAATTCATTCATTAAGTAATTTCCGAATATGGGTGGATCTCCAATAGGGTTTTGTTCATAATTTGCTTTTGCCATAAGATAGTCTTTTTCTGCTTTATTAAAAGCGTTGTCAAAACTTTGATTAAAATGCTCACGTCCATAATTCAACCCAGCCTCTGCTATATAGTAAACAGACTGATCATCTCGTTCATGCGCAGAAGTTGTTAAAGTGTTATTAGAAACACTTAAAATCCCTAAACCTAGTACAGATACTAAAATCATTGTTAGAAAAACAAGTAAGAAAGCGTAACCCTTCTCGTTTTTCCGTAAAATTCCGTTGACCCACATAAATTACCCACCTTTTCATTAGATTGTCCTTCTATTACTAAAGATAAAATTTTTACGAACTTTTTCCTTTACGTAATGATAAGTTTGTGCTGATTTCTTTACCATTCTGACTTTTTAAGTTCACAGTAAGAATATTATTTACATAAGAAAGTGAAAATGATTCAATATTATTTGCAACAGTCTCACCATTGCGTGTTATGGTGTTATTGCTAATTGTATAGACATAAGATTGACTATCAATGGTAAAAGTATAGGTGCTTTCATCAAAATTTCTAGCACGACGAAAATCCTTTGTAATTAATTTAAGAGCATAAGACGCATTCCGTAACTCTTCGTTTTTTGTAGACTGTTTTTGATGGGTGCTTGTGCTAGAACCCAATATATTAAATAAAAGAACGGAGATGATGCTGACAATGACCAACACAGCTAGCACTTCTACTAAGGTCATACCATGTTGCAGTTTGACTGTTTTCTTCATTTGTTAGTTCAACCTCCAATTTTATAAATATTTTGTATTTTACTTTTCAACACGTTTTTACCGTCTACTTCTTCATACACTTCAATAATTATAGTCGTTAATTCCGAATTTTGAAGAAGGGGCTCTGTTTTTAATACAATTTGTATACGATCACCTGGATGTTTTTCAAAATCCCCATTTGCTACTGAAGTATAAAGTAATGCATAAGCTAATTTATCTATTGATGGATAATTATCCTTGTTAGCAAAAATATTCTCCATTTCCTTTTGCGCAATATATGTAGCATTTACAATATCTCCAGAGGTTGCAGTTGTTTTATTAGATTGCATAAATATCCCCATAAAACTTAAAAGTATGATAGAGATTAAAACAATTGAGGCGATAACTTCTACTAAAGTAAGACCTTTTTGTTGATTAACATAACCAATACTTTCCATTTTTCTCCTCCCGAAATAAATAATTTTTTTGAATCCTTTCAATTAATTTTCAAACGACATTATTTAATTTTAAAGATTAAATCTTTTAATCCTGTTCATATATTTTTAATTACTTCTTCCTACTTCAATTGAAATCATTAAAGCAGTCTTTTATTAGAAATTAGATAAAAATGACTATTAAGGGTATTATAACGAAATTTCGGATCTATATCTAATGGAATTTATCTTGTTTTGTAATTCATTAGAACTACTTTTTGAATATTTTTTGAATTTTTTCAGGAATTATAAAAATTAAATCGGAAAAAAGTTGCATTTTTAGGGGTGTCAAACTACTATAGTTGTAGTATCATTTTGTATATAAATAGAAATTCCATTAGTGAATGGAAGGATGAGATGGATGAAAATGTACATAAAAATAATTAGCGTCATTTTAGCGATTGTTCTAATTGTAGGATTTTTTGTTCCGTCACTTGTGCTAAATGGCACAGTTTTTGCGAAAGAAAGTCCTGAAAATTCGACAATTGGTGGTATTGCTGTTGAAGGGCTGAATAAAGAAGAGATCCTCCAAATTCTTCGTGATGCTGTGGAGAAATGGCAGGAAACACCTCTTATTATTAGTGGTGGTGGTACGGAGCAGGAACTGTATGCACATGATGTACAGTTTGATATAGAGCAGGTAGTGTCACAATTTGAGGAGCTGTCAAAAAAGCCATGGTTTGCCTTTTGGGAAAGTAAAAGAACTGTTCAGCTCCCGATCCCTGTAATAGCTAGTGTCAATACAAAGAAAGCTGTGAAAAATAATTCGCAATGGAAAACAGAGGAAACGATTGCGAGGATTCTGAATCAGGCTGGGAATTTAGGCAGCCATCAGATTAATGCAGAATTAGTCGATGTTAGTTCATTAGAGAATGAACGAATTGCTTTTCAAATAAGTGATATTCCGAAGAATGTTGATAATTTAGAGGGATTGCTCGATACGCTGAATAATCAATTAATCGCACCCAACCAAAAGATGTCACTGCTACAGTTGCTTGGAGAGCAGGCGAATACGGTGCATACAGAAACCCTTAATTTTATAGCTTCAATGGTCTATAGCACGATACTACAAACAGATTATGCCATTGTAGAACGTCATGCTCAAGCCGTTCCCCCTTCTTACCTACAGCAAGGATTGGAAGCAGAGGTGAATATGGTGCTTGCCAAGGATTTACAATTTGTGAATACCTCAGCTCAGCTTAGTAAGCTAAAAGCTACGATTGAAGGAAATCAGTTGAAAATTGAAATATGGTCTGCGGAAAAAGACAAGGAAGTGACCGTTCGTGTGACCAAGGATAAGATTGTCAGACCGAGAATTATAGCTCGCTATTCAGATGAACTTGCTGCTGGTCAGGAGAAGATTGAGCAGGAGGGGCAGGAGGGCGTTCGTATTGAAATTTATCGCTCCATCCGTATCAATGGCGGTTCTACGGAGGAACAGCTTGTTAGCCGAGACTATTATGCTCCTGTCAACCGTATTGTTGTACGATCATCCCGTAAGCTGGAAGCCTCTGAAAGTGTCATGACAGATCAGCAAAGGACAGCAACAGATTCTGATTTGGAGATGGATTTAGATGGTAATGGTTTACCTGATGCAAATACATCTGCAACAGAGCAGAAGCAGGATGGACCAGAGATTGTCTATGGCTACTATGATAAGGGTGGAAATTTTGTACAAACAAGTCCTTAAAAGAGAGGAGTACTTTCATGGCAGCAAAAGCTGGACGGAAACGACTGGGTGATTTACTCGTAGAATCAGGTGTTATTACATCACAGCAATTAGAGTATGCATTAACTGAAAAGTCAAAAGAAGAAAAGCTTGGTGACTTTTTAATTAAAAAGAATTACTTAACAGAACAACAGCTTATTGAAGTCCTAGAGTTTCAGCTTGGGATTCCTCATATTAATTTAAACCAATATACGATTAGCCCTGATCTACTTCAGTTGATACCTGCTGAATTAGCAAAACGCGCGAACATTATGCCAGTGCGCAAGGAAAGAAATAAGCTCTTTATTGCCATGGCAGACCCGATGGATTACTTTGCTATTGAAGAAGTGCGTATGGCTACAGGCTGTCAAATTGAAACGAGTATTGCGGCGAAGGACGATTTGTATCGAACAATTACCAAATACTATGACCTACAGGAATCAATGGATGCAGCCCTGTCTGATATGGCAACATCCAGCATCGATATGCAAACGGATATTGAGCGTGAGGATTCACCAATTGTTCGCCTTGTTAATCAAATTATTGCAAATGGTGTGGCACAACGGGCTAGTGATATTCACTTTGACCCACAGGAAACCGAGCTACGTGTCCGATATCGTGTTGATGGTGTCCTTAGAACAGAGCGTTCCTTGCCGAGAAATATGCAAAGTGTGGTATTAGCCCGTATAAAAATTATGGGGAATCTCAATATTACAGAAAATCGAATTCCACAGGATGGACGTATTAAATCAACGATTAATTTCCGACCGATTGATATACGACTCTCCACCCTACCAACCGTTTATGGAGAAAAGGTCGTAATGCGTATTTTAGATTTAGCAAACGCTGTAAATGGTATTGAGCAGCTTGACTTTTCTGATCAAAATGAAGCATTATTTCGCTCCATGATTTCACATCCCAATGGTATTGTCCTCATAACAGGTCCAACTGGATCGGGGAAATCCTCCACACTGTATGCGGCATTAAATGAACTAAACGATGATGGTGTCAATATTATTACCGTTGAAGATCCTGTTGAGTATCAATTGGCGGGTGTCAATCAGATTCAGGTGAAGGAAGAGGTTGGGCTCACATTTGCAACAGGGCTACGNNATACGTTCTATTTTGCGTCAAGATCCAGATATTGTCATGATTGGGGAAATTAGAGATTTAGAAACAGCACAAATTGCAACACGAGCTTCATTAACAGGGCATTTAGTGTTAAGTACCCTGCATACCAATAGTGCCGTCGATTCTATATCACGTTTGCAGGATATGGGCATTGAATCATTTTTACTATCGTCTTCATTAGTCGGTATTATGGCACAGCGTCTTGTTAGACGAAATTGTAGGGATTGCTCTGAGATTTATACATTTACTGAATATGAGTTAGCTATTTTCAAAGATAATGGTATACCACATGTGACGCAGGGACGTAAGGGACGTGGCTGTGCAGCATGTAATTTTACTGGTTATAGAGGTAGGATGGCTATTCATGAAATCCTACCAGTTGATCGGCATGTGAAGGAATTGATTATCCATGAGGTGGGCGATCAGAAAATTAGAGAATATATGAAGCAGCAACACTTTAAAACATTGCTAATGGATGGTTTACAAAAGGTTGCGGCAGGACAGACAACAATATCTGAAATCTTACGTGTTGCAAGTAAAGAGTAGGAGGTGAGCCCAATGACAGCATATTCAATTATTGAGTTATTACATCGTTCCTTTGAAGTGAAGGCATCTGATTTACATTTAACAAAAGGGGTGCCACCTGTTTATCGAATTCACGGTCAGCTTGAGCACTATGGCACGGAGCCATTAGAAAGTGCCAATTTATTAGAGATGGTGAAAACGATTTTACCCGTTCATAAGCAGCAGGAATTCGAGGAGAAGGGGGAGACGGATTTTAACTATTCTCTACCTGGGAAATGTCGTTTTCGTGTGAATGCTTATCATCAGCGAAATGAGGTATCAGTGGCGGCTCGTTTAATCGAGGCAAAAATACCTTCGATTGAAACGTTAAATATGCCACAGGTGCTCTATCAACTTGCAGAAAAGCCACAGGGATTACTTTTAGTAACAGGTCCAACCGGCTCTGGAAAATCCACGACATTAGCTGCCATGATTGACTACATCAATGAAACAAGAGCAAAGCATATTATTACACTGGAGGACCCGATCGAATACTTACACGCTCATAAAAAATCCATTATTAATCAGCGTGAGGTCGGTGTCGATACGAAAAGCTTTGCCAATGGTTTAAGAGCTTCATTACGTCAGGACCCTGACATTATTTTAGTAGGGGAAATGCGTGACTATGAAACAATCTCTACAGCAATCACTGCCGCAGAGACGGGTCACTTAGTGATGGCGACGCTACATACAAGTAGTGCACCAACGACAATTGACCGTATTATCGATGTTTTTCCTCCCCATCAGCAGGCACAAATACGTGTACAACTAGCCAATGTGCTGCAGGGTATTATTTCACAAAGATTATTTGTTCGCAAGGATGTAAAGGGACGTATTGCAGCAACAGAAATTCTTGTGCAGGCACCGTCTATTTCGAATTTAATTCGCAATGAAAAGGTACATCAAATTCCGAGTGTAATGCAAACAAGTAAGGCACTAGGGATGCATACGTTTCAATCATCGATCCAGCAGTTAATTACAACAGGGAAAATCTCACTTGAGGATGCTAGACCGTATATGAATGCGGGGGAATATAGTTGACCGTATTTCGCTATCATGGGCGCACAAAAGCAGGCGTACAGAAAAAGGGTGTTATTGAAGCATCAAATAAACAGGCTGCGATTGATAAGCTACGAAAGCAAGGCATTAATGCGCGTGAGGTACAGGAATCGACTAGTATTTTACATAAGGAGCTTGCGATTGCACGAAAGGTAAAGCATCAGGACTTTGTTGTCTATTGCCGCCAGTATGCCACATTAATACGTGCTGGTATTTCCGTTGTAGAGGCTACCCAAATTTTAGCCGCACAAACCAAAAATAAAACGTTAAAAAAGGCCTTGCTGGAGGTAGAGGAGGACATTCGGAGCGGTACAGCCTTTTCAGACGCCGCAGCCAAGCATCCAAAGGCATTTCCAATTTTATTTGTGAATATGATGCGTGCCGGAGAGGCTACAGGAAGTATTGACGATACATTGGATCGACTAGCCAATACTTTAGAGAAGCAGTATAGCATTAAAAGGAAAATAACTTCGGCACTTACATACCCTGCGATTTTATCTATTTTAACAATTGGTGTTGGATTGTTTTTAATGGTCTTTATTGTACCAACCTTTATGGCTACCTTTAAGGATATGGATTTGGAGATGCCTTTGCTGACAGTAATTGTCGTTGGGATAAGTGATTGGCTTATCGCTAACTGGTATTTTGTGATTTTAGCCATGGTGATTATCGTTGTTGTCTTTAACCTTTTATATAAAAAAAATAAAGACTTTAATTATTCAATCAATATTACGATTTTGCGGATGCCTATATTTGGTCCATTAATGCAAAAAAGCGTCATTGCTCGGATGACCCGAACATTAGCTACACTATTCAGTAGCTCTGTGCCAATCCTAAATGCCTTAACCATCGTTGAAAAGGTTGCAGGCAATCCTGTTATTGCCAAGGTGGTTGTAGAGGCTCGTGATAATTTAGAAAAGGGTGGCACTTTATCCGAGCCGCTTGAAAAAAGCTGGCTATTCCCACCGCTTGTCTCACAAATGGCTGCTATCGGTGAACGAACAGGCTCACTCGATTATATGCTAGAAAAGGTAGCGGACTTTTATGAGGAGGAAGTGGATCGTTCAGTTGATACCCTGAAGTCACTTGTTGAGCCATTAATGATTTTAGTACTGGCGGCGGTAGTGGGAATTATTGTTGCAGCGATTTTCTTACCGATGTTCCAGCTATACGAAAATATGTAATAGTAGAATTTTTGATTAATTTTCTAGACTAATAGGCTAACACTTAATCAATATATTAGTGCAGTATTGAATTGCCTATCTTTAAGAAGGAAGTACGTGTCGACACACTTCATATAGAAAAAATATTAAGGAGGAATTGGGTATGTTCAAAAAATTATTGAACAAAAAGCTTTTGAAAAATCAGAAGGGTTTAACGCTTGTCGAATTATTAGCAGTTGTCGTTATTTTAGCGATTGTTGCTGCAATTGCTATTCCTGCGATTGGCAATATTATTGAAAATTCACGTTATACGGCAGTAAAGGCAGATGCAATTAATGTCATAAATGCAGCGAATTTATACTATACAGATACTCCAGATTCAACAGCTACTTCTGTAACTGCTGCTACTTTGAGGGAAAAAGGTTTTTTAAAGTCTACAGGTAAATTACCAGATACTGCATCTGTTGCAAAGGATGATCTTAAACTATCTACTATTGTTACAAAAGTATTTCCTTATAATATTGAATTTAATGGTACAACACTTGATGCTATTAATAAAGATACTAAAAAAGGTAGCGATATTAAAAGTGCCTATATAGTAGGAACTGAAACTAAATAATTGGTTTTCCTAACTTCCCCAGAAATGCGTACTACATGCATTTCTGGGTGGGAAATGGATGACTAATTAATTCACCTATGAAGTAGCTTAAAAAAAGGGGGTCTTTTCGCATGTTGAAGAGAAAGAAAAAATCGTATGTGTCCCTCGAATTGAAGGATTATGTTCTGCGTGCCATTGTGGCGGAAGGGCCTGATCCTTCACGTTGGCGGCATTATGAGCTGCCGTTAGCACATGGCATTGTTGAAAATGGCATTATCCATGATGAGGTCGCTTTATTTGAATCGATGAATCAAGAGGTCGCGAAATGGGCTGGCAAAAAACAATTGGCTCGAATGTTTGTGCCGGATATGTCTGTTCTTTTGAAAAGCTTTGATGTCCCTCATGACTTGAAGCCAGAGGAGCTTAGAGGCTATGCGGAAATGGAGATTGGGCACTCGATTCATCTCCCATTTCAGGAGCCCCTTATTGATGTTTATGATGCTGATCCGCTGGATGGGAAGGCACAATTATATGCCGCGCCCTCAGAGGAAGTGAATAAAATTGTGGCGATGCTCCTCGATATTGCACTGGAGCCAGAGGCAGCGGATATCCGTGCTCTTTGTAATATTCGTTTATTGCACCATTTGCAGCTATTGGAGATGGATAAAACCTATTTAATTGCAGAATGGTCTATTAATGAGCTGTCCATTAGCATATTTTCACAGGGCAATGTGGAATTTTTACGCTATCAGTCCATTGATACGAATATGGAGCAATGGGAAAGCAAGGCACAGGGCGAATATAGCTATAACTTTCAATATAATGGAGAGCTAGAGGATTACCGGATGATTGTTATGGATCAGGTGCTGGAAATTGATCGTATGATGAACTTCTTTCGCTTTTCTTTACATAAGGGTGAAAAATCTGTTGATGAGATTATTATTTTAGGGGACAACCCTTTATTACCTACCATTAGTGAGTTTCTACGTGCCAATTTAGGTGTTCCATTAACCGAGTTAAATGATCAGATGCTGCAGAAGAAGTTTCCACAGTTTACAAGAGCGTTTTCCTCCTTGCTTGGACTAGCCTTGAAGGAGGTTCACGGATGATTCCAGAAATTAACCTCTTACCGAAATTAGAGAAGCGGAAAACCTCGCCATTGTTGATTTATATTATTCTAGCAATTATTCTTATTATTTTAGCGTTTATGACCTATCTATTTTTTGATGCTAGGACAGCATTAAAGGATTTATCAGCAGAAGAGAGACGATTAGTGGAAAGACAGGAGCAGCTACGAAATGATATCGCCACAAAGCAAAGTCAAAATACAGGCTCATTAAAGCAATCTGTTCAATATGTACAAAGTGTTGCTTATCCCGTAACGCCCTTAATTGATGAAACAAATGCATTGCTACCAAGTCCAAGCTATTTACGTAGCTATTCATTTGGCACAAACCAAGTAACAATTGAGGCAGATTTTGAAACAATGACAGCTATTTCTAAATATGTCGAGCGTTTATTAGCAAGCCCTTATTTTACAGATGCCCAAATTGGCTCTATCACTAATTTTGACATTGAGCTAGGAGAGCAGGACAAGGACTTACCTGCTGAGGAAAAATTTAAGCAGATGCCTCGTTACTCTGTGTCCATTACAGCCACTATTGACTTTATGTATCTGGTAGGGGGACGAAGCTCATGACGAGATTACTAAATAGTAAGAAATCAGGCATACTATTGCTTGTCCTGTTGATAGCCTCCTTATTGTTTGCCCTCTATTATTATGTTATTTTGCCAAAGAAGGATGAGGTTCAAGCAAAGGAAGCTAGTATTCAAAGTCTGCAATCCGAGATTAAAAACTTAGAGCAATCCCTTGCCTCGTTTGATGAGCAGCTCGAGGTTCCGATGCAGGAAACTTTGGAGATGCAAAAAAAAGTGCCTAGCGTAAGAGCGGTTGAACAGATATTAAGGGATATGGTGGAAATTGAAGAGGTAACAGGTACGCGCATGGAGTCGCTAACCTTTAATAATTATGATGAGCCTGTGGCGGATGCCAATGTGGGTCAAACGAATACAGTTGCTGAGGCAGAAGCAAAAGTCAATGAGGAAAATCAAGAGAATACGGAAACTCCGCCTATTTCTACGATTGCTCAGGAAAACATTCCACCAGAGCTAAAGCTAGTAACCTTTACCTTTGATATTGGGGCCTTAACATTTGACTCAATGGTTACCTTTTTAAAAGAAGTGGAAAAGCTTGAGCGAGTGATGAAAATTGATACGATTAAAATGTCTCTTCCTGGTGAGAAAGAAAAGCTGGACAAAGAGGCGGATACTATCATTAAGGCTACTGTACAGATTACGACGTTCTATTACGAGGGACAAGAATAAAGATAGGCGCGCATACTTCATATGTATGGGCGCCTCTTAGTTTAGGAGGACATAAAAATGGAAATGGCTTATACCGTGACAGTATTTATTTTTGGGCTTGTTTTTGGCTCTTTTTTTAATGTGGTGGGCTTACGTGTACCTATCAAGGAGTCCATTGTGCGACCACCCTCACATTGCACAAATTGTCAAAGGCAGCTAACAGCCCTTGATTTAGTACCTGTATTGTCCTATGTATGGCTAGGAGGAAAATGCCGTAGTTGTGGACAGAAAATTTCTTGGATTTATCCTTTAATGGAGCTGATTACAGGGGTTTTATTCGCATTTGCCTATTGGAAACTAGGCTTTAACGTAGAATTTTTTGTAGCTATATTGCTGATATCATTACTCGTCATTATCGTAGTATCAGATTTTGCCTATATGCTTATTCCTGATAAAGTCCTGCTCTTTTTTCTCCCATTGCTTTTCATAGGACGTGTACTTTCACCGTTAACACCATGGTGGGATAGTGCGCTGGGTGCAGTTGTTGGCTTTGGCATATTATATAGTATAGCTGTCCTGTCAAAAGGTGGTATGGGTGGGGGAGATATTAAATTATTCTTTTTACTGGGGCTTGTATTGGGCACATTAAATACACTCTTAACGTTGTTTATAGCTGCTGTGATAGGGATGGTTGTTGGCATTATAGTGTTAAAGGCAAGACAGCAGGGCAGAAAGACACCAATTCCATTTGGCCCATCCATTGCTATTGCGGCTATGGTTGTCTATTTTTATGGAGATGCCTTGATGAATTGGTATCTTGGGTTATGGTAGGAGATAACTTGAAATTATGGAGGGGATAAAGTGAAGCCAATAATTGGCATAACGGCCTTTTTGGAGGATGATTTGTCAGCAAGATTAAATGCTGCCTACAGTAATAGTATTATCGAAGCTGGGGGCATTCCGCTCATTATTCCACCTGGTATAGAGGAGGATGTTGCACAAGCTTTGTCTTTGACAGACGGGTTATTGCTGTCGGGAGGCTGTGATGTCCATCCATTTCTCTTTGATGCAGAGCCTGCACCCAAATTAGGGAAGGTACACCCTGAAAGAGATTCTGTAGAGCTTGCTTTAATCGAGGCAGCCTTTATTCGCAAGATGCCGATTTTTGGTATATGTCGTGGCATTCAAATATTAAATGTTGCCCTTGGAGGCAATATTTATCAGGATATGGAGAGCGAATATCATAGTAAAAAATTATTAAAGCATATGCAGCAGGCAGCTCGGGGTGTTGCTACCCACTATGTTACGGTTACACCTGATTCATTATTAAACAGAATCACCGAGAAAGAGAAAATAGCCGTAAATTCCTTTCATCATCAAGCTGTCAACGTATTAGCTGAGAAATTAAAGGTTGCTGCCAAATCCAGTGATGGAATTGTAGAAGCAGTCGTACATGAAGATCACCCGTTTTGTCTGGCGGTACAGTGGCATCCAGAAGAGCAGGCGATGGCAGGAGATGAAGTGTCAAAGAAAATATTTACTGCTTTTATAAAGGCAAGCCTAACATTCAAATTAGAGGCATAGAATCCATTGTAAAGTGGATTCTTTTTTTGATAAAGGAAGATGGCGAAAAATTTTGTTCGATATCTTCGTAAAGGTATTTAATACTGCCAATTACGGATAAATGCAGGGAGTAGGGGGTGATTTGGATTACAACGCTTTGCTGACGTTAGCTCCAATATTTCATCCTGGTCATCATCAGTCACCGAAATAAAAACAAAAATGCTTTCGTCGATAATGCCCTCCTGCTTCAATTCATACATCGTATCACTCATTGCTTGATGAAGCATCTCTTTATGTTTAACAAATTCCTCGTCTTCGATATGCAATATTGTATCTAATAATTCACGACTTACCTTTTCGAGCATATCCGTTTCATCATAATGTAAATATTCATCCTTTAAAAAACGATAGTTTTCGGGGTCGTCCTCATAGTTCTGACCAATTTCAATAAGTGATTTTTCGGTTCCCATTGTTAAATAAAGGCTTCCACAATCACCATCTGTCACTAAAACAGCCGCATAAATTTGTTCATCGTATAAGGAGCTATACATTGTCGTATAAGCCTCTTGTACAGCCTGCTTAATTTTTTGTTTCAAATGGATGCACTCCCTATGTAGATCGTATTTTGTTCTATGTCTCAAATTAAGAAAAAGAGGTATATGCTCATCAGGGAACATATCAGCCTCTTAAAATCATCCAAAAATTTTATATTTTTTAGTGCACTCGACGATAAAGGCCTACAACTTGTCCTAAAATTGAAACTTGATCGACAATAATTGGCTCCATTGTGGAGTTTTCAGGCTGTAAGCGGAAATGATTTTTTTCCTTAAAGAAACGCTTAACCGTTGCTTCATCCTCTTCTGTCATCGCCACGACAATATCCCCATTATCTGCTGTTGATTTTTGCTTTACAATAACTAAGTCTCCATCAAGTATACCAGCTTCAATCATGGATTCACCCATAATCTCTAGCATAAATAATTGATCCTCACTTGTCCCATAAGTATCTGGCAGCGGGAAATACTCTTCGATATTTTCAATAGCTGTAATTGGAGAACCTGCTGTTACTTTACCCACAAGAGGGACGTGAATAACACTTTGCTTTTGGATCGAGTCTTCTGGCTCCAATATTTCAATGGCACGAGGCTTTGTTGGGTCACGGCGGATAAAGCCCTTTTGTTCTAAACGAGCTAAATGTCCATGAACTGTTGAGCTTGAAGCAAGTCCAACTGCTTCGCCAATTTCACGTACAGATGGTGGATACCCCTTTGCGCGTACTTCTTCTTTAATAAAGGCTAAAATGTCTTCTTGTCTTTTCGAAACTTTTTTCATGATTGCTCACCTCTTTTTTCTTTTATTTCTACTTATTAGATAGTATAGCAGAATGCGAACACTTATGCAAACATAGGTTCGAAAAGTGTTTGACAAAAACATTTGTTCGCACTATTATAAGAACATACATTCCGAACAAACATTCTAGAAAAGAGGTTATAATGATGAATTGGTTAAAGAAAAATCCGCATATCTCCATTTTATTAGGGGCTTGCTTACTGTTTACAGGATACCTTTACATAACAGATCCTGGTGAGGTGACTTACAAGGAAATACAAGTCGAGCATGGCGATAGCCTATGGTCGTTAGCTGAGCAATACCGTGGTAAAATGAGTAAGGAAGACTGGATTAAATTAGTAAAGACAGAAAATGAATTACCTGATGTTCAAATTATTGCAGGTAAATCATTAGTCATTCCAGTGGTGGGAAACCAAGCCAATCCCATAAACTCTATTGAAATTGCGAGAAATGAACCATGATAAATAAACAACAATCGGCTGTAATCTATTGCCGCGTGAGTACAGAAAAAGAGACACAAAGTTCCTCGCTTGAGCGTCAGCAGGAAGAATTAACGCGCTATGCCAAGGAGCAGGGTTACAATATAAAGGGCATTTTTTTAGATCAGCATAGTGGCTATGATGTGGAGCGAGATGGCTTACTCGAAATGCTTGATTTCATTAAAGAAAAGAAAATTCATGCATTATTTGTCCAGGATGAAACTCGCTTAGGACGTGGGAATGCCAGAATGGCTGTGCTGCATTTATTGCAAAAAACAGAAACAGATGTTTTCTCCATGCGGGATGCAGGACCTGTACAATTAAATGAAATGGATACGATGCTGCTAGAAATATTAGCGATCGTAGAGGAATACCAGCGTAGAATCCATAATGCTAAAATACGGCGTGGTATGCGTCGAGCGGTGGAAAAGGGCTATAGACCTGAAAATAATTTATCGAATCGTGGAAATCCAAATGGGCAGGAGCGAAAAGAAGTCCCGATAGAGGAAATTATTAAGCTTCGAAACAAAGGCTTTACATTCGAGGAAATTGCCATGACGCTTCGAGGCTTAGGCTTTGATGTCAGCAAGGCAACAGTACATCGAAGGTATCGGGAGCATCAGGAAAAGGTAATAGGTGAATAATGGAAGGTCAGTGGGAGTTTTTATCATCCCACTGATGAAAGAGAAGAGCATGATTAATACAAGCTCTCAATTATCACATTATCGGGTAGTTTAAATGGATTTTCTTGAAATGTATTGTATAGTTAATTATACAGACATTGATTGAAAACGAATAATGACAAAAAAGCACCCATTCAACTAAATAGGTGCTTTTTTCATAAATGTTAAATTGGTATCATGTGATTTTATTGATGTTTCTTTACTTTCTAAAAAAGTGGTGTACTCTACTTCCAAACTCGACATAGGAATTATTTACTTGTGAAACATTTTGGTTTTGAAATGTTTGGTTGCTGTTACCAGTTATAAATATTGGCACAATACACAATGGACAACTACCATCATCTTCAATCATAGAACCACACAGTGAGCAATACTTGTCTTCAAGCTCACCTGTTTGATTAACTTTGTCCTCCAAAAGATGTAATTCCAATGAAGACTTCAAATCGTTAGGATTAGTTATTGCTGATGACTTTTCTTTCAAAGAATCATTAAATACTGTTGCAAATAAAGAAGTCTTTATTGGAACAGTAGCTACAACGTTATTCATTTTGCTGTTTGTAAAAATATTAAATGTACTGAAATTATTAATGTTTATAAAATCCACCTCATATTCCGTACCAGTTATGAAAACTTCATGTATTTTTAATCCATGGTATCATTTTTGGTAAAAACTGTTTTTTAGAAAACATCAATTCAAAACTTACATTCTCATCTACACGTAATGAGAGTCTAGTTAAGGACAAAGACAGAGGGTATTTACTAATTTACCACATGGCTTACAATATACCTTGTATAAAGGGCCCCCACATTTGCTATGAAAACCAACATATTTTGTTTCTTTTAGAGTACCAACATGGTTACACACAGCAAAAACGGTAATTTGTTCATCTCCAGTTATACTATCATGTACAAAAGCATCATGTTCGTGTTCTTCAATTGAATTTTCTGTGAATAAAGTGGAAGAAAAATCCTCCATTAGTTCTTGATCTAACTCAGATGCTGATGCTTTCCCCATAATCCCAAATACAATAAATACGGCAAATAATGCTGTCAAGATGGTGATTATCTTCTTCATAATCCTAGCTCCTTTTTGTTTTTTTAGGAATTGTACAAAACCTTAGTTATATAATAATACATTCCGGAAAACAAATAAATGGTAATTTAGTTATTTATTTGTTAATTAATTATATAATTCAATTTTTATAAATTTGTAGGTAAATTTTCACCCTCATATTGTTCAGTGAATAGCACTAATAATTGACGATAATATTCATAGAAGAAAATATGAATATCTCGAAAAATGAAACAATGAACGAATTAAACAAAAACTGGCTGGCATGAGTCCAGTAAAATACCGAACGTATGCCAGCCAATTAACTGCATAATAAAATTCTAACTCTAAGGGGGCCCAAAAGGTTTCTAGTGCATTTAGTATTTATCTTTATTGGTAAATTGTTAGAAGTCACTATCATATTCACTTTTATTTGCTATACCCACTCCTCACCTAAAACAGCATAATAGTATTCATCCCACCATTCATCACCATTCGGGATACATTTTTTAAAATATCCTTCACGTCTCATGCCGATTTTCTCCATTACTCGATAGGAGGCAATATTTTCAGGCTGGCACGTGGCAATGATTCGGTGAAGGTTCATTTCCTTAAATCCATAGTGTAGTACAGCTTTTGCTGCCTCAGAAGCATAACCTTTGTTGTAGTATTTCGGATTAAAGACCCAGCCAATTTCATATGTATGGTCGCCAAAATATTGATGAAAAACAATATGACCAATTATCAAATTCTCTTCTATTAAAGTAACTGGAAAGTATTTTGCCTGATCGCCACTATTGTCTAATACAAACTTCTTAGCCATGTCCTCGTTAAAAACACCTTCAGGAATATACTTCATCACCTGGCTATCGGATGTATAGTCATAGACTGCCAGCCAATCGTCCTCCTTAAAATTCCGAATAAGTAATCTATTTGTTTCTATCTTCATGTATTTTCCTCCATGCAAGTAAATTTTTAAAGGCTCTACTATAGTTATACACATCTATCTCCCGAAAGTCATGTAATCTGTGGTATTTTTTACTAAAGCAAAAGGGTTGGTATAACTGCATTTTAAGGGAATACATGCTATACTTTGCATACCAAATACATTAAGATATGTACTGGAAAGGTGTGTAACTATGTTATCAAAGGAAAAAATTAAGCGAATCAATGAACTTTCTGCCAAAGCAAAGAATGGAACATTATCGGAGGCAGAAGCGAAGGAGCAAACAGCACTTCGTAAAGAGTATTTAGATACATTTAGAGCAACTATGCGTGATACCATTGAAAATGTAAAAGTGGTAGATATAGAAGGAAATGATGTAACACCTGAAAAGGTAAAACAAGCGAAAAAAAATAAATTTCTAAATTAATGTGACACATTTAGATCAATTACGCCTCAGCGTAATTGAGTCCGGATTTTGAATTGTGTTAGCACAATTCACTCCATTCAAAATCCGTGACATCCGCCGGAGGCATTATCTTTATTCAGTTGACCTTATATGGTTTATGGCTGTGAAAATATTATAACTATTACTTTATAATGAGGTTGGATTTTCTACTGAATAAAGATAAAGTATGTTACAAAGAGTAAATAGTATAACAAAAGCATTGTTTTCTGTGACAATGTTGACTAAACTGTAGAAGAACAATATATAGGACGAGAAAGGATGTCACAACAAAATGACTCAACATGCGGATCAACTAGCGATTAATGCTATCCGAACATTGTCAATCGATGCAATTGAAAAAGCAAATTCAGGTCACCCAGGTTTACCGATGGGGGCGGCGCCAATGGCTTATACGCTTTGGACAAAACAACTTCACCATAATCCAGCTAATCCGAAATGGTTTAACCGTGATCGTTTTGTACTTTCAGCAGGTCATGGCTCGATGCTACTGTACAGTTTACTTCATCTAGGTGGCTACGGCTTACCAATGGAGGAAATTCAAAACTTCCGTCAATGGGATTCATTAACTCCAGGACATCCTGAATATGGTCATACAGTTGGGGTAGAGGCTACAACAGGTCCTCTAGGTCAAGGTATTGCTATGACAGTAGGTATGGCAATGGCTGAGCGTCATTTAGCAGCTACTTACAATAAACCAGGTCATGACATTGTTGATCACTATACATTCGCACTTTGTGGTGATGGTGACTTAATGGAAGGTGTAGCAGCAGAAGCTATTTCTTTAGCGGGTCACTTAAAACTTGAAAAATTAATCGTACTTTACGATTCTAATGATATTTCTCTTGATGGTGATNNGTTTCGAATCATATGGCTGGAACTATTTAAAAGTAGCAGATGGCACAGATGTTGAAGCCATTAACTCAGCTATCGAGAAAGCTAAAAAATCAACTGGAAAACCAACACTGATTGAAGTGAAAACGGTGATTGGTTTCGGTTCTCCAAATAAATCAGGTAAAGCAGATTCGCACGGTGCGCCACTTGGTACAGATGAAGTTGTATTAACGAAAGCAGCCTATGAATGGGCACATGAACCATTCCAAATTCCTGCAGAAGTTTACGATACTTTTAATGCTGCTGCTGAAGTGCAAGGCGCACAGCCAGAAGAAGCTTGGAATGCTAAATTTGCAGCCTATAAACAAGAATTCCCAGAGCTAGCTGCTCAATTTGAAAAAGCAATGAATGGGGAATTACCAGAGGACTTTGCTTCTGAGTTACCGGTATATGAAGCAGGTAAATCTGTAGCAACACGTTCTTCTTCAGGTGATGCGATTAATGCCATTGCGAAGAAAACACCATCATTCTTTGGTGGTTCTGCTGACCTTGCAGGCTCCAATAAAACAACGATGAAGGGGGCAGGCGACTTCTCTGCGGATGACTATGCTGGTCGTAACATTTGGTTTGGTGTTCGTGAATTTGCAATGGGTGCTGCTATGAATGGTATGGCTCTTCACGGTGGTTTAAATGTATTTGGTGGTACGTTCTTCGTCTTCTCTGATTACGTTCGTCCAGCCATTCGCCTTTCTGCATTAATGGGTCTTCCTGTAACGTATGTATTTACGCATGACTCGATTGCAGTAGGGGAAGATGGTCCAACACATGAACCAATCGAACACCTTGCATCATTACGTGCAATGCCAAATCTATCTGTTATTCGCCCTGCAGATGCAAATGAATCAGCAGTTGCTTGGGAGCTTGCCGTAGCATCAGAAAAAACGCCAACTGTTTTAGTGCTATCTCGTCAAAACTTGCCTGTATTGAATGCATCTATTGATACGGTACGTGAAGGAGTTGCGAAGGGTGCTTATACAGTATCTCCAGCTTCAAAAGACGTGGCAGATGCAATTTTAATTGCAACTGGCTCTGAGGTTTCACTTGCTGTGGAAGCACAAAAAGCATTAAAAGCAGAAGGTATGGATGTAGCAGTTGTATCAATGCCGTCTATGGATCGCTTTGAAAAGCAAGATGCAGCTTACAAAGAATCTGTTCTACCAAAAGCTGTGACAAAACGTCTTGCCATTGAAATGGGTGCATCATTCGGCTGGCATAAATATACTGGCTTTGAAGGTGACGTTCTTGCTATCGACAAGTTCGGCGCATCAGCACCAGGTGAATTAGTAATGGAGAAATATGGATTTACAGTAGAGAATGTTGTTGAGAAGGTAAAAGCTCTTTAATATCTTGAGGTACCGCAATACTCAGTAGGGTTAAAAACCCTCTGAGTGCTGCGGTATTTTTTCATCTTTGGAAGATTTTATGAGGGAAATCCAAATAGCTGCGCCATGAATACATAGAGTGGCAATAAATATGAAGAAGCTCTTTGCACTCCCTCCGATATTGAGCTCATCGGCTATAATACCACTAAACCAAAGCAGTTGACCTGAAATAAGGGTAGAAAGTCCTGCAAACAGAAGACAAAACCAAGTTGGTACATTTTTAATAAAGACAATCAACAGCAATATAATAGCGAACAGCAATATGACCTCAAAAATAGGATCGAGTAGAGAAAACGAATGATTTGTAACAAATTGTTTATAAGTAAAATGTGTTTCCATACAATTCCTCCTTATACTAAGTAATAACGATAATAGAATGAGAAGGTTCAAATTTCCTTAAAATTTATATTACCATTATTTCCTTATCTGTGTACAATTAGAGAAGATTTTGAAGAAGTGGGGTAGAGATATGAAGAACTATAGAGTAATATTATTTGATTTAGACGGCACCTTGTCTGATCCTAAAATCGGAATAACAAAATCGGTTCAGTATGCTTTAGAAAAGATGGAGATTATCGAGGAGGATTTGGATAGGCTTGAGACTTTTATCGGTCCACCATTGCAAATATCTCTTGCTGAACAATATGGGATGGATGAGGCACAAATCCATCAAGCAATTGCTTATTATCGTGAACGATTTTCGAAAAAGGGCATGTATGAAAATAAACTTTATCCACAAGTAACCTCCTTATTAGCGAATTTGAAGGAGCAAGGCTATCAATTAGCAGTGGCTACTTCTAAGCCAACCATTTTTGCGGAACAAATTTTAAGCTATTTTAACCTTGAGCAGTTCTTTGACCTTGTGGTGGGAAGTCATTTAGATGGCACACGATCCGCAAAAGGTGAGATCATCGCGTTTGTTCTAGAAAGCTTTAGCGAGGTTCCTCGTGAGCATTTTATTATGATAGGAGATCGAAAATACGATATTGCTGGCGCACAAGAAAATCAAATTGATGCTATTGGCGTAACATACGGCTTCGGATCATTGGAGGAACTACAGCATGCACAAGCAACGTATATTGTGAGTAGTGTGCAAGAGCTACAGGAGATTTTTAATAAATAAAAAACTGCATTGCTAAAAATGCAGTTTCGTTTCTTTACAATGAAAAGGGTTGATTGAACAGGTGTTATTTTGCCAGCCCATTTTGAAAGGCATAGACAACTGCCTGTGTGCGATCTTGGACATCAAGCTTTGCTAAAATATTGCTGACATGGGTTTTCACGGTTTTTAAGGCAATATATAAGTCATCCGCAATTTCTTGATTCGCCTTACCTTGAGCCATTAACAGCAGCACTTCCATCTCACGATCTGTTAATTGTTCATAAAGTGGGGTGCTATTGCCATGGCGCATACGGTGCATCATTTTAGATGTCACTTCAGGCTCTAACACCGTTTCGCCCCCCATTGTTTTACGAATAGCGTCTGCAATCTGCTTGGCATTGGATGTTTTTAAAATATAGCTGACGGCTCCTGCCTCTAGTGCAGGATAGACCTTGTCGTCATCTAAAAAGCTTGTGACCATCATTATTTTTGCCTCTGGCCAGGCTGTTAAAATTTCAGCCGTTGCCTCTGCCCCTGTCATAATTGGCATAACGTTGTCCATTAAAATAATATCGGGGCGAAGGGCAAGGGCACGCTCGACCGCCACCTTGCCATTCTCAGCTTCACCTACAACTGTGATATCCGGCTGTGCTGACAAGTAGGCAGAAACACCAATCCGTACCATTTCGTGGTCATCCACTATTAACACTTGAATCATTTACTTCGACCTCCTTCTGTAGTGGAATCTTTACCTCTACGATTGTACCTTCCCCAGGCACTGATACAATTTTATACATACAGCCAATCTCCACAGCTCGTTCGGCAATATTTTGCAGGCCATAGGAAGTAGATTTATCCGCTTCAACATCAAAGCCAAGACCATTGTCCTGAATGCGTAAAATGGCTAAATCATCTCGGGCAACAAGCATTAATTCGACCTCGCTCGCCTTTGCATGACGTAACGTATTGGATAATGCCTCCTGTGCAATACGGAATAAATGATCCTCTTCTGCTTTCGATAAAGACATTTCCTCCAGCTCATATTCAATATGAAAAAATACTTTTTGCTGAAGCTCGATAATGAGCTCCTCTAGACCTTGTGCAAGTGTTTTATTATGCAATGCAACAGGGCGTAAATGTAGTAATAACGCTCGCATTTCTAGCTGTGCCTGTTGAACAATTTTTTCAACCTGCTTTAAGCTAGTGGCATTTTCATCGTTCTCCGTTAAAGCGGACAATAGCATGGAGGCTGCAAATAATTGCTGTGAAACAGAATCATGTAGTTCTCTGGCAAGGCGCTGACGTTCAGCAATAATGCGCTCTTGTATGATTTTATCATTAGCTTCTGCACGTTCATTCGATAATCGCTGCAAGCTTTTTCGTTGGGTATCGATTAATTCGCTTGTTTGCGCGATTGCTTTTTTCAGCGGCTTTGGCAATGGCTGCTTTTTGGGTAAGACAAAATCTGGTTCAATTAATTGTTTGACAATGCGCGTTGCCTGCGCCTCTCTAGCACGAGCCGTCATACTAATCCAGCCCGCTATTAGTAGACTGATACCAAAGATGCTGAGAATAATAATTCCACCTAATGGCATATTGCCGTATTGTTGCTGCCAGAGAGGTTCCCAGGTTTTCTCCTTTGGTTCACCCCAAACAGCTACGAGGAGACCGAAAGCCGCACTTGTTATAATGAAAAATAGCGTAAAGATTCTTGAGATAAAGGCAATCATTTACGTAGCACCTCCAAGTCTCCAAGCCATGTTGCAACATGTATAACAAGTGTACGCTTTGCATCTTCAGGATTGCCATCTGAGAAGCATACACTTTCATTTAGTAGACGTTGTGGCCCAATATTTAAGCAAGTTATATCGCCAAATAGTGTTGTATAGTGTAAACGGAATGGAACTTCATAAGGTATATAAATTTGCACCTTACCAATGCCTTGACGAATTGTAATAAGACTTGTGCCAGCAGGTAAAATGGTTTGTGTTGTATCAATTGTAATATCACCAGCAAGTCTTTGAATTTGGACATCTTGCCATTTATAGGCATCTATAGGTGCAGGCAGCGTACCGAATATTTCATTTTTTGTAGCAGGAAGTTTATCAAATAGCTCTGAGCCGACCACCTTTGCTTCATTTTCTCTTTGTAAATATTGATAAAGCATGTAGAGCAGTATGATAACTATAAACAGGCGCAGGCTCCACATCGTAAAGAGGGCAATGGCAATAAAGAAAATTCCTGTCCATTTAAAGAAACGAATTTTTTTCGAGAAACTTAAGTAAAGAAGTCCAGCTCCAATCAATAGACTAAAGGCGCCGCCATTATTAAAAATTGTAAGCTCTACAAAGACGAGTAAAAAGAAGCATAATACCCAAAATGTAAGCTTATTAGTTGTGAAATTTTGCAAGAGGGTCACCCTTCTTTCTAGTTATTGATGAGAGAAGCCGAACTTCTCTAAAAATCAAAGTTAATGTTTTTCTAGCATTTTTTTAATTGTGTCATTTATGATAGGTGAATCGAGCTGATTTGGGTAATGGGCAGAGTGCTCCAATGTAATCAAATTCCTTACCACTTGGCACATCTAAAAGCTCGTAATATTGTTTTGCCAATTCATAATTTGCCTGTTTATCATATTTACCATGAATGATGTAAACGGGTACATCTATCCTTTTTATCGTATCAAAAAAATTTGTATGGATAATTTCTTCTTTTAATGACTTGCTTTTAACAAGACTAAATTGAGGCCCAGAGATAAATGCCTTATAAAGATCCCGTAAAGAGTAATCTGGTGAAGTAAAAGCTCCTTTTATTAAATCAAAAAGATTAACCTTTTCTATCGTCTCATCAAAATAATTCATTCCTTTAAATCGATTAATTAGGTCACTAAATCGATCCTCATCCTCTGCTAGATAAGGCCCTTTTCCTAAATCCTCTAAAATGCGCAGTGTTTTCTCATCCTCATTTGCTTGGGCCTCATTTTTTAACCAGCTATAACCGAGTTCCTGCCCTTTAATAATATCAGTTATTTGAGCAATTCCTAAATAGGCGTGGAATTTCTCGGGATATTTAGCCACTAATTGAGTACCAATTATCGTACCAAAGGATTGACCAATGATAAAGATTTTTTCCTGCTGATAATGCTCTCTAATATAATCAACGATATGATTAGCGTCTTCTGTAAATTGAGATAGATTCATGGTAGTAACAGATAGTTCCTTATTATAGCTTTTCCCTGAACCTCTCTGATCGTAATAGACGGAGACACAATTCTCAGTTATTTCTGGATACAATGTTCGAGCACTTACACCATAAGGAAACGGAGAGCCTGGCCCGCCATGAAGGAATAAACAAAAGGGCTTCTCCTTATCTTGCCCTTCCACTAAGATAAACTGTTTATCTCCATTGATCGCTATTTCTTTGAGCTCACTAATACCGCCATTTTCGATAATTTCAGCACTTTTTTGATGAATACGCTGTTGGGCAATAAAACGATAACCGAATAATATAAGTGCAAATAATAGAAGTATAATAAAAGCAAAAAGACATATTTTAATCATATGACTAAACCACTTTCTGTTCATCATGAAAATTCCTTTATTCAGTCACTTAAGGGTTATGAATCAACAACCTCTGACTGAAGTATATTTAGTTTTCCTTAGTAGTTTTTCTTCAAAGAAATGGGATGCTTCCTAATAGAGGCATCCCTTATTTCTTTATATTATACCATGTTATTTATTTTCGATTAGTAGTGGTGCGTTTTCTTCCGCTGCTTTTTTTTCTAACTGAGCAAGACGTGCCTCAAAAGTAGTGACTTCATGATCTTTATCGATTTGGTAAGCAAGCTTGTCGATATAGGCTTCTAAATCCTCAAAGTTCGTTTTATTGTTTTTAGCAAGCATACCATCCATTTGATGGTGCGCACGTGTTACGTTTTCTTTGCCCATTAGCTGTAATTGACGCACTTTCATATCTTTAATTTTGTGCTTCATCGTTTCAAATTTACGCTCAAGCTCGAAGTACTCACGTGTACTTGCTTCAATACTAGCTTGTAATGTATTATTTCGTGCCGTGTAAGCAGCAACCTCATCAGTAGCAAAGTCGATTAAATCCTGTTCACCGCTATTACTAGCCAATTTTAGTTGCGCTTCACGCTTAGTAAGTAGCTCAGCGTTTTGTTTCAGCTCCTGCTCCAATTTTTCCTTTAGTTGGCCTTGACGCTCTAATAATGTTCCTGTTTGCTCCGTTTGTTTTTCTGCCTCGCGAATATATTGATTTAGCATGGCAATTGGATTTTTCTGTTCCTTTTTATCAAATGCCTGATGTAAGTCCGCCTCTATTGTATATTTAAAGCGTTGAAATAAGTTCATGTAATCTCTCTCCTTTTATTTTGTTAAGTTTGACCATTCTTTTTCAAAGTTTGTAAACGGATCTTCTTCTTTTGCTTCAATTGTTGGAATTTTAACATCTTCGTTATTCCATTTTTTATAGATCACGTAGATGATAGCGATCGCCGCTAATCCGATCATTGCTGGGATATTAGATACGGCTGAAAGAACACCAATCAGACCCACTGTGAACCAAATGATTTTGCCAAATGTTGATTTGCTTGCGATGTAGAAGTGCATACCAAGTGCTACAAATAACCCCGAAAATAGTAACCCTGCTAGTGGTCCGATTAAGGCAAGTGCTACACATGCTGCAACGATGCCTCCTGTTAATAGAAGAAATTTTCTCATATGTTTTAGCTCCTTTCGTTTGTACCTTTATAGTACCTTTCCTAAAGCTCTTCTAAAACGGACTGGAAATTGATTTTACTCTAGGTCTTGAGGCTGAGAACAGTCTAAGCTCCTGCTATAAAGGCTTTTATAATCAATAATGGGGGAAAAATAAGCTAGTTTCACAGTCATATGGCAACTTATTCATGCTAAAAATGGCTTTACACTGTGTTCTGTCATAATGTCATTGATAGATCCGAAACTAGAAGGTTTTCGACAAAAATAGAAGATGAATACCTCCTTCGTTTGACAAATTAAGGAGGTTGCTTGAGCTATACTTATGAAAAAGAAACTTGAACGAAGGAGGATTTCTGGTGAGAACCTATTCCATATATAAAATAAAAGAAGAGCATTTAACATTTATTTTCGGTAGAGAACGAAAGTTATTAGAGATGATGCAGGGCTGCGAAGATGCTAACGAGAAATCCTTAAAAGAGCTTGCCTATATATGTGAATCTGTTCGCTTCGATGAAATTGCTGCGATGCTAGAGGTGCAACTAGATTCCAAATATGCACATTTAGAAAGAGCTCGTAATGCCTTATTTTTAGAACATCCTATAAAGGGGAAAATGGCAATCTATTTGGTGGAACGTAAAATTTGTGTCTACTGTGAAGGATCCAGAATGCTCGATTTAGATCTTTTCCAGATGCTTGCGAAGATGAGTGAGCGTTTTATTGCCTTCAATAAACAGGACAATGAGTGTGGATGGCTAAAGCCTATGAAGTATACAATGCACTAGCAAAATTCGCTACAATATATAGTAACCCGCTATCATTTGGTGTATAATGGAGCGTGGAGAGTTTTTTCTCGGTATATTGTAGTGGAGGAGGTTGGTTGTATGCCTACATGGGGCTGGATTATTATCGTAATTATCGCATTAGCAGCGGGAGCGGCACTTGGTTTCTATTTCGCTCGTCAAGCTATGATGAAATATTTAAAAGAAAACCCACCTATTAATGAGCAAATGATTCGTATGATGATGGCGCAGATGGGTCGTACGCCGTCTGAAAAGCAAGTACGTCAAATGATGGCACAAATGAATAAGTTCCAAAAATAAGTAGCATTTTATAAAGAGCAACTAGTCCAAGCCTGGCTAGTTGTTTTTTTCATTTTTAAGCGAGAGTTCTTATTTGCTAAATATTTTCTATAATTCATAAAAATCATACAATTCTATCGGAAAACTAGTTATAATGAATTTAATCTATTTAAAGGAGTTGTGTGCATTGCAGAAAGAAAAAACAAATGTTGAGAGTTTTGATTTAGATCATACGAAGGTAAAAGCACCGTATGTTCGTTTAGCTGGTGTTAAATCAGGAAAAAATGGCGATGAAGTGTATAAATACGATATTCGCTTTAAGCAGCCTAATAAAGAACATATGGAAATGCCTGCATTACATTCCTTAGAGCATTTATCGGCTGACATTATTCGCAATTATTCAGATCAAATTGTTGATTTTAGCCCAATGGGTTGTCAAACAGGCTTTTATGTATCATTGATTAATCATAATGATTACGAGGATTTATTAGATATATTAGAAAAGACATTTACAGATGTAACAAAGGCAACTGCGGTTCCTGCATGTAATGAGGTGCAATGTGGCTGGGCAGCAAGCCATAGCTTGGAAGGAGCACAAGCATTAGCTAAAGAATTTTTAGCAAAACGTGATGAATGGGATATCGTTTTTTCTGAATAAAAAATAAACCTTGCGTGAAATTTATCACGCAAGGTTTTCCATTTTTAAAAGTGAAATGGAATAACATTTGAGGAGGAAGATTCACGATTCATTTTCTGATAAATGAAGCTTTCTAAAAAATCATGAATTAAATCCTCATATTCAGCCATATTTTCATTAAAGGATTGAGCATGGGCTCCTGTATCAAATAGCTTTAATTTCTTAGGACCAATCTTTTTATTGTATAAGTCCAGTGACATAGAAGGAGGAATAAATGTATCAGGAATACTATGGATAAAGAGTATGGGCTTTTTAATATTTGTGACTGCTTCAGCTGGTGTCACACTTTTAAAGGAATAGCCGTCACGCAATCGAATAAAAAAATCTGCAAAACGAATGGGAATAATAGAGCCGTACTTAAATTCTGTTTTGGCAATTTGTCGAAGGAGCATGGAAAAATCAGAAAAGGCACAATCTGAAATATAGAAATCTGCACCATCCTCTATTGTTCCTGCATAAAGGAGCATTGTTGCAGCACCCATTGATTCCCCATGAATACCAAGAATCGCATTTTCTCCAATCATCGCTTTGACCGTTTTCACCACGGCATCCAAGTCATTTTTCTCATAATAGCCATAGCTAGTTGTTTTACCTCCGGACTCCCCATGGCGACGATGATCAAAAATGACAGAATTGTATCCGAGTCGTTCAAAAAGTCGAGCATATTTGACAGAGTTGATTTTATTTTCTGTTACGCCATGGCAAATAATGATGGTGTTATCGGTTTCTAACGGCTGAAACATAATACCTCGAATTGTATAGCCATTAGGTGAATCAATATTTAATTCACATTTTAAATTTTTATTGTACCAAGCTTCGTCAAAGCGTTTAGCTGTAGTTTCCCGTTCACGTACAAACTCGGGGTCCTTTTGTTGAATGTACATCAATTTATTTGAAAGCGCAAAGCCGAACAGTCCTGTTGCTGCAGCGGCAAGCGTCGTTGTAATACCTGACAATAATAGCATTTTCTTCTTCATGATTAGCACCTCCACGTCCTGTTTCTATTTGTAATGTTCCCAACTAAGATTGTTTAAAACACGTCAACATTTTACAATAACTTCGGCAAAACTGCGATTATTTCTATTATCGAAAATCGTCAAAACATTTGTTAAAATATACATATCTGCTAGTAGCATATGCAGCAGTGTTGATTTTTGAACGGGGAAAAGGGGAGAATGGATATGGCAAACGAGGTAGTAATCGTAAGTGCTGTACGTACAGCGATTGGCTCTTTTCAAGG
This sequence comes from Lysinibacillus sp. UBA6686, assembly GCF_002455205.1. Taxonomy (NCBI): domain Bacteria; kingdom Bacillati; phylum Bacillota; class Bacilli; order Caryophanales; family Bacillaceae; genus Lysinibacillus; species Lysinibacillus sp. UBA6686. The sequence continues at coordinate 68,191 of NZ_DKJS01000081.1, forward strand.
AGCATTAAAGAACATACCAGCGACAACTTTAGGCAGTATTGTCATTAAAGAAGCATTGGCACGTGCTGGCGTAGCAGGCGAACAAGTTGACGAGGTCATAATGGGGAATGTTTTATCGGCAGGACTTGGGCAAAATCCAGCCCGTCAAGCAGCCATTGCAGCAGGCTTACCACATGAAGTATCAGCCTTAACGATTAATAAGGTGTGTGGCTCAGGCTTAAAAGCAGTGCATTTAGCGACACAGGCCATTTTAGCAGGAGACGCAGATATTATCGTGGCAGGTGGCTTTGAAAATATGAGTCAAGCACCATATGTTTTAAAAAATGCTCGTGAAGGCTTCCGTATGGGAGATCAGAAGGTTGTCGATACGATGATTCATGACGGTTTATGGTGTGCGTTTAATGATTATCATATGGGCATTACCGCAGAAAATTTATGTGATGCCTATGAGATTTCTCGAGAAGAGCAAGATGCTTTTTCGGCACGTTCACAACAGCGTGCAGAAGCAGCTATTGAGGCAGGGAAATTTAATGATGAAATCGTCGCTGTGGAAATACCTCAGCGTAAGGGAGAGTCAATTGTTTTTGATAAAGATGAATTCCCTCGTAAAGGTGTGACAGCAGAGTCTCTATCCAAATTACGTCCTGCCTTTAAGAAGGATGGATCAGTAACAGCAGCCAATGCATCTGGCATTAATGATGGCGCAGCAGCAGTTGTTGTTATGTCAAAAGAAAAAGCAGAAGCGTTAGGCATTCAACCGATGGCATTAATTGCCGCCAATGCAAGTGCAGGTGTTGACCCAGCCATTATGGGAACTGGACCTGTCACAGCCGTAAAGAAAGCATTGGCAAAGGCTGATGTTTCTTTAGAAGCAATTGATTTAATTGAAGCGAATGAAGCATTTGCAGCACAATCCATAGCTGTCGATCGCGAATTAGGCTTTAATCATGATAAACTAAATGTCAATGGGGGAGCAATTGCCCTTGGTCACCCAATTGGTGCAAGTGGTGCACGTATTTTAGTAACACTTTTACATGAGATGGAAAAGACTAATGCCAAAACAGGTCTTGCTACACTCTGTATCGGTGGGGGTCAAGGTGTAGCAACAATTGTTAAACGCCCTTGATGACAGTAAGAAGGTGAAAGTAATGGGTAAAAAACGAAAACAGCAACAGCAACGTATGGATGGTAGTTTGACAGCTACCTTACCAAAGCAGGAGGCCATGACCTTAGCGGATCAGCTTGGTGGAGATGTGCTTGCTAAGTTAAAGGCAGCTAAACAGGATTTAGCAGCGAAGGAGCAGGCTGCTGAAGAAGAGCGCCAAGCCAAACTAGCCTTTGAGCGTAAGCAGCGTGAAAAGAACAAATCGTTTGAAGAACTTCTAAACGAATACGGGGATAAAGGCTCAAAATTTTAAAAGAAAACAGTGAATCCACATACGGGTTCACTGTTTTTGTTTATAAAAGAGCTTTTGAGTTTTATAGTAACATTTGTTTCAATTGTTTAGATAAATTCAATAGTATTTAAAAATAGGTTTTCTAGAAGTTCTGTATCGGTAACAGATTGAATCATAGCTTTTAAATAAGTATCTTGATCTATATCTGTAAAATTCCAGTTAACACCTTTAGATAAAGCATATGCTTGTAAAAAAAGAATAAAATAGATGTGCGTGTAAACGTTGGAAGTCACGAAGATAGAATGAGTTGATTTTGTATGTTCCTTGTTCAATTTGTGTAGCTCTGAGTGAAAACACAAAAGCTTCTGCTAATTCAAAATTTTTATAATCAGAAATACCTAGAAGGTTTGTTTTTAGAAGGAAATCATCATTAAATTTCTCATTATACTATCCCATTTTTTAAAGCTTCCTTAATAATAGTTGGCGAAATTTGCTCACCAGAATTAACGATTTCAAGCACTTTTTTTTGAAGTGTGGGAGTTAGTGATAAATTTTCAAATTGTAAATTTTTCAGTACACGATTAAATTCAGGTGAGTTTAATTGTATTTTTTTCATTCAAATTGCTTCCTTCTAATAATTATTAGAAGGGAATGTAACCTTTTGCAAACCATCATTTTTTCGTTACTTTTTTGGAATAGCAGAGTTACATTAAATAAAATGCTCTACTTTCTTAATTTCTTAACAAACACAACAATACCCACAAAAACAATGGCGCCAGCTGTATCGACAAGGACATCCTGCCCACTCATCATTCGTCCTGGTGTAAAGCTTTGACGAAACTCATCAAGTATGGCAATGATAGCTGTTCCTACAATTGCGACTAATGCCGGAAATCGACGTTTGCCCCATGCAAAGTAAATTCCAAGTGCAATGCAACCGAATCCCACAAAATGCGTTAGTTTTCGAATTAAAAACTCTACAAATTTAAAATAACCACGCTCTTCCACAGAAACGACCGTATCCCAATATGGAATGTGTAATAAAGATAATTGTTTCTCAAAGGGTTTATTTGCTAAGATATCCTCTAATTCTGGAAGTATGCTTTGCTGCTCATAGGTCATGCTAGATGAAATAACAAGCACCAACAAAAATACTACCAAGACAAGCCATTTCTTCATCGGTGTTCTAAATAGAGTTCCGCTTTTGTTAGCTCGTTGGCTACTGTAAAGTCAGTGATGGAATCTATTTTTTCATAGGCAGCTAGAGTTTGTGCTAGCTGTTCCTGAGAGCTTGCACCAATCACAGTTGAGGCAATAGCAGATTCCTTTAGATTAAAGGCAATGGCTAGTGCATGTAAATCATGATAATGTGAGGCTAAGTTTGTTAGTGCTGTTGTTAATTCCTCAGCTGTGTATGTGTTAAAGCCGCTACCATGCTGCAAACGCTCTTGCCAGCTATTCGTTAGTAAACCCTTTGCAACAGTGCCACGAGTTACAACAGAGGCACCTTCTTTAGCGATAAAATCGAGCCATTCCTCTGGACGACGATCCAAGGCACTATATTGCATCATAACACTTTTCGCTGAGCTTGCTGGTAAAAAACGTTTAAGTACATTTGGTCGAATAGATGAAATACCATATTCTCTGATTAGACCATCTGTTTTTAAATCTTCAAAAGTCTCTATGATTCCATCCCAATCATCCTCAAAGGTACCACCATGTAGCTGATAAACATCTATATAATCAGTACCAAGTCGTTTCAAGCTAGCGCGCACAGCTTCCTTTATATAGGAAGGTGATGCATCCCAATGCCATCCTTCTTTGCCTTCCGTCCATCGATTACCTACCTTCGTAGCTACGATAACATCCTGACGACGTTTCCCTAAAATTGTGCCAATCATTTCCTCATTTGCCCCAAAATCATATAAATCGGCTGTATCGACATAGTTAATGCCGGCATCCAGTGCCATATCGATAATACCAGTAGCCTTTTTCTTATCTGTCGAAAGAGACATACCTCCTAAACTGATTTCAGAAATAAATAATTCACTAGAACCAAGCTGTCTTTTTTTCATGTGAATGACCTCCTTCGATTTCTCTATCTGTAATGGTACAATGAACATATCTGAAGAACAAGCGAGGTAATCGTCAATGAAAAAGTTTGAGGAAAAAACAATAAAGACTACAGCTATTTATGACGGAAAAATTGTGAAGCTACAAATTGATGATGTCACATTACCAAATGGACAGGTGGCGAAACGTGAAATTATTAAGCATCCAGGAGCTGTAGCGGTGATTGCTGTTACTGCTGAGGGTAAATTAGTGTTAGTAGAGCAGTATCGGAAAGCACTTGAACGGTCAATTATTGAAATTCCAGCTGGGAAGCTTGAACCTGGTGAGGAGCCAATAGTGACAGCACGTCGTGAGTTAGAGGAGGAAACGGGCTACGGTGCTCAAAGCTTTACCTTTTTACAAACATTCGCAACTTCTCCAGGCTTTGCAGATGAGGTGATTCATCTTTTTATTGCAAAAGATTTATATAAAATTGACAATAAAGCAGATTTAGATGAAGATGAGTTTGTCGAATTATTAGAAGTTTCGTTGGAAGAAGCCCAACAGATGATTGTAGATGAGCGTATATATGATGCTAAAACAGCGTTTGCAGTACTTTGGCTTGCGACACAATAAGAAAATAATCTTTAGCATAATAGAGACGGACGAGCATAAGCTGTACAAACCTTGATAGAAAAGGAGCATGTTTATGTCTCGTACGGTGTCTATATTTTATCACTCTTCCATTATAGCTGTGAGCTTTGTTTGTGGCGTTATCTTCTTTCATATTATCGGTGGACCGAATGCGGAGCCTTTTATATTATTTATAGAACCTCGTTTAGCAGATGGGGACAGGCATTCTATATTTCGATTAGTACTACCAGTTGCCGTTTCAATAGCTCTTGTATTATTGCTGGCTACCCATAGTGTCTTAAAGGTGTTAGTACGTGTAACAGTGGCGATACGTGCAACCTTTTTTGGCTTTAGTTCTGTTTTTTTATTACAAAAACTTGAAGCTTTTTGGGTTTATACGATTTGGTGGTTTCCATTTCAGCTCATCTATTGTATATTGTTGCTAATCCTATGCAATTTACTTGTACCTGCTTGGTCAAAGCGAAAAATCGGGAAAATGGTACCTGGTCGGACAATTTTGTTGAATTTTGTTGCGTTTTTCATCATAATAGTGGCTGAGTTTATTGTTATTTCATATGTATTAAAATAATAGGTTCACATTCACAAAGTTAGCATGATGTAAAAACTTGCAAAAGCATATTTGAAATCTATTCACTATCTTGTAATAGGATTTACTCCTTTGGTATAATGGAAAGAGTTTAGGGGGGCGTCACATGGAGAGCCGAATTGACCGAATAAAAAAACAGTTGCATAGTGCAAGTTATAAGCTGACGCCGCAGCGAGAAGCAACAGTTGCTGTACTGCTTGAGCACGAAGAAGACCACTTAAGTGCAGAAGATGTGTATCTTTTAGTAAAAGAAAAGGCACCTGAGATTGGTCTAGCCACTGTCTATAGAACGTTAGAATTACTAACTGAGCTCAAAATTGTCGACAAAATCAACTTTGGCGATGGCGTATCACGCTATGATTTACGCCAAGAGGGTGCTGCGCATTTCCACCATCATCTGGTTTGTATCGAATGTGGTGCGGTAGATGAAATTCAGGAAGATTTACTTGAAGATGTGGAAGCTGTTGTTGAAAAGCGTTGGAACTTTATCATTAAGGATCACCGACTAACTTTCCACGGCATTTGCTGGCGCTGTCATGATAAAAACGACGAATCGAATGAAGAAAAATAACGAGAAACTGTCTGTTTTAATCTTAAGTTCTAGATTGAATCGGGCAGTTTTTTGTTTTTTGCCTACATAGCCACTCCATGAGAGATGGATGAATGGTGCAAGTGGGCATTTAAGCACAATTTTTGGATGCGTGCTAAAATAGAGAATAATTGACAGTTAGAGGGGGCGTTGTGATGAATGAATTTCAATATGCAATAGAGGATTACATCCATTTTATCCAAGTTGAACGGCAGTTATCTGACAATACTTTAGCATCCTATCGCCGAGATTTAGAAACGTATGTGAGTTTTTTGCAGGAAGTTGAGGCAATGTCAGATTTCCGCAAGGTGGAGAGAACAATCATTTTACGTCATTTGGAGCAATTACGGATGCAGGGGAAGACAAGTCGTACCGTTGCCCGCCATATCTCCTCTATCCGTAGCTTCCACCAATTTTTACTGCGAGAAAAGCGTGCTGAAACAGACCCAACAGTGCATTTAGAAATGCCAACAATTGAGCAAAAGCTACCAAATATCCTTTCTATTGAAGAAATTGAAGCATTATTAATAGCACCTAATCGCAGCAAGCCCCAGGGTGTGCGTGATGTGGCTATGCTGGAATTGTTATATGGCTCAGGGATGCGAATTAGTGAGCTAATTGCATTGGACTTATCAGATATTCATCTAACAATGGGCTTTGTCCGTGTTTTCGGTAAGGGAGGAAAGGAGCGTATTATCCCCCTTGGAAAAAGCGCTCTTTCTGCATTAAATCACTATTTAAATAGTGCTCGTGGTCAATTACAAGGAAAATACCCAAAAACCGATGCTTTTTTTATCAATCAACGAGGGAAACGTTTAACAAGACAGGGTTGTTGGAAATTAATGAAGGAGCATGCTTTAAAGGCAGGCATCCAACATGAATTAACGCCACACACATTGCGTCATTCATTTGCAACGCACTTAGTAGAAAACGGTGCGGATTTACGGGCCGTGCAGGAGATGCTTGGTCATGCGGATATTTCCACAACACAAATCTATACACATATTAGTAAAACAAGGCTATCAGAAGTTTATAAGCAGTTTCATCCACGAGCTTAAGAATGTAAATTGTATGTTAGTCGGATGTCTGACCTTTATTTTTCGCTTTTTTTTGGTAAAATAGAGTCATGAGATTAGGAGGCAACAATTATGAATAAACCATTTAATAAAATTCATGTAGTAGTTTTGGACTCAGTGGGAATTGGTGAAGCTCCAGACGCAGCAAACTTTGGCGATGTTGGTGCACATACACTTGGTCATATCGCTGAAAAAATGAATGGGCTTACAATGCCACATATGGAGGCTTTGGGCTTAGCGAATATTGAACCACTACAAGGTATGCAGGCAGCAGTAGAACCAAAAGCATACTATGGAAAAATGCAGGAAGCATCAGTTGGTAAAGATACAATGACAGGTCATTGGGAAATCATGGGACTAAATATTGATAAACCCTTTAAAGTGTATCCGGAAGGGTTCCCTGCAGAATTAATTGCAGAGCTCGAAAAACGCACAGGCCGTAAAGTACTGTGCAACAAACCTGCAAGTGGTACACAAGTCATCGAGGACTTTGGTAAGGAGCATATGGAGACAGGTGCCATAATTGTTTATACCTCAGCAGACCCAGTTCTGCAAATTGCTGCACATGAAGAAATTATTCCTGTGGAGGAGCTCTATAAAATTTGTGAAATTGCACGTGAGCTAACGCTTCAACCAGAATATTTAGTTGGTCGTGTTATAGCCCGTCCATTTATCGGTACGCCTGGGAACTTCACACGTACATCTAATCGTCATGACTACGCGTTAAAGCCTTTTGGTCGTACAACGATGAATGTATTAAAGGATGCAGGCTTTGATGTAATCGCTATCGGCAAAATCTCTGATATTTTCAACGGTGAAGGTGTCACAGATGCAGTTCGTACGAAAAATAATATGGATGGTATGGATAAATTTGCGGAGGTTGTGCGCCGTAATTTCCACGGGATCAGCTTCTTAAACTTAGTAGACTTTGATGCCAATTTCGGACATCGACGTGATCCATTAGGCTATGGAAATGCATTACAGGAATTCGATGCACGATTACCAGAAATTACTGAGGCAATGACAGAGGATGATTTGCTAATTATTACAGCCGACCACGGAAATGATCCAACATTCCATGGTACAGATCATACACGTGAATTTGTACCATTAATTATCTATTCACCACGTTTTAATGGTGGACGTGAGCTTGCTCTGCGCGAAACGTTTGCAGATATTGCAGCTACAATTGCTGAAAACTTCAACGTTGAAGCACCAGCATTCGGTAAAAGTTTCTTAAATGAACTGAAATAGGGGGTTTTCGTATGAATATGGCACAGCTGTTTGAAAAGAAAAAACAAGGCAAGGAGCTATCACAGGCTGAAATTCAGTATTTCGTTGAAGGCTATACTACTGGTTCAATCCCTGACTATCAAGCAAGCTCTTTATTAATGGCAATTCGTTTATTGGGTATGACAGATGATGAAACATTTTATTTAACAAAGGCAATGATAGATTCCGGTGATGTAATTGATTTAACATCTATTGAAGGCTTTAAAATAGACAAACACTCAACTGGTGGAGTAGGTGATAAAGTTACACTTATTGTTACACCAATAATTGCTGCATTAGGTATTCCAGTAGCAAAATTTAGTGGTAAGGGTCTGGGGATCACTGGGGGAACGATCGATAAATTAGAATCTATTCGCGGGCTTAAGACGGAGCTTTCCTCACAGGAATTTATCGACAATGTCAATAAACATAAAATTGCGGTGGCTGGTCAGACAGGTAATCTTGTCCCTGCTGACAAAAAGCTATATGCGTTGCGAGATGTGACAGGTACTGTCGATTCCATTCCGCTAATTGCAGCATCAATTATGAGTAAGAAAATTGCAAGTGGTGCGGACGGCATTGTATTAGATGTTAAATGCGGTTCAGGAGCATTTATGAAGACGGAACAGGAAGCTCAAGTTTTAGCTGACACGATGACTGCAATTGGTGAAAAGCTAGGACGAAAAGTTGTTGCTCATATAAGCGATATGGATAATCCGTTAGGTAAAATGATTGGAAATAAGCTAGAAGTAGTTGAGGCTTATGCGTTACTTAAAGGTCATATGGATGAGACACATGAGGATCTACTTGAGGAATGTACAATCATCTCCTCATTAATGTATCAGGTTGCAGCTGGTGTAAATGAACCAGAGGCAACTACAGCCGTGAAGCGTGTGTTAGAGGACGGTTCAGCAGCGGCAAAATTTGAAGAATTTATTGTGGCACAGGGCGGCGATTTGGACGATATTGTGCAAAAAGATACAATGAATAAAGTAGCTGTCAAAGCGCCTGCTGAAGGCACTATAGCAACAATTAATGCCCTGTTAATCGGTGAAGCTAGTGTTTCCCTTGGTGCGGGTCGATTAACGAAGGAATCTGAGCTTGATTACGATGCGGGTATCCAATTGCTTGCCAAAAAAGGTGATCATGTAGGTAAGGGCGAGGCGATTGCTTATTTATATTCAAATCGCGAAATTGATGTGGAAGCAATGGATAAAGTACAGAAAGCTTTTACAATTGCATAAATAATTTGAAGCGAGAACTCTCTTTAGGAAGGGGGGTTCTCGCTTTTTATTATGTTAGAAGGGCTAAAGTGGTGGATAGACTCAATGAATCAATGGATAGATTAAATAAACAGATGGATAAAAGAGCCAAAATGACGGATAGATTCACTTACTCAAGAATTAAACGTCGATTGCGTTTAAAAATTGTTGATTTATCCCATACTGCACTTAACCTAAAAAGCTATCAGTATGTCGATTTGACACTATTTCGGAAGACTTTGCACTAGTTCTGTCAGCCGCAAGGAATCACCACGTCAAATGTGGAATTGCACGAGGAGGAGGCGATGTTCATGCATTTTCAATTAGAAATGGTAACAAAAGAGACTGTGGTAATACGGTTATTTGGGGAGCTCGATCATCATGCGGTAGAGCAAATTCGAGCAAAAATTTCTACAGCCATTTTTCAAGGAGCTGTATCGACAATTATTTGGAACCTAGAGGGACTTTCCTTTATGGATAGCTCAGGTGTAGGTTTAGTACTTGGTCGGATGCGTGAGTTAGAAGCAGTGGCTGGTCGAACTATTTTATTAAATCCATCGCCGACAATGCGAAAAGTATTTCAATTTTCAGGTCTAGGACCATGGATGATGGATGCAACAGAAGAAGAAGCGATTGAACGAGTTAGGGGGATTGTAAATGGATAATGAAATGACATTAACTTTTTTAGCAATTAGTGAAAATGAAGCTTTGGCACGTGTAGCTGTAACGGGCTTTATCGCACAATTAGATCCAACAATTGATGAGCTATCTGAATTTAAAACAGTTGTTTCAGAGGCTGTTTCCAATGCGATTATTCATGGCTATGAAGAGGATGGCAAAGGCGTTGTTACAGTTCATGCAAAGCGTGAGGATGATATTGTTACTGTGTCTGTTATGGATAAAGGTACTGGTATAGAAGATGTGAGCCGTGCAATGGAGCCGTTATTTACCACGAAAAGCGCATTAGAGCGTTCAGGTATGGGCTTCACAATTATGGATAGTTTTTCTGATCAATTAACAGTAATGTCTAAATGGCAAGAGGGCACAACGGTTACATTTACCAAGAAATTTTACTCGGTTCGCACACCGGTAATGTGAGGTAAGGGTTGTGAAGCCGTTAGAACAGTCGTCCGATAAGCTATTGTCACAGGAAGAAATGCGTGATTTAATTGCGCGTGCGCAGCAGGGCGATCATGAGGCTCGTAAACGTATGATAGAAGGAAATACGAGACTTGTGTGGTCCATCGTACAACGCTTTACGACTAGAGGCGTGGAGCTTGAGGATTTATTTCAAATTGGCTGTATAGGTCTTATGAAATCCGTGGATAAATTCGATTTAACGTATGATGTGAAATTTTCGACTTATGCAGTACCGATGATTATCGGTGAAATCCAGCGCTTTCTAAGGGATGATGGGATGGTGAAGGTGAGTCGCTCAATTCGGGAATTAAATTTTAAAATTCGTCACGCAACAGATGAGTTCATTAAAAACAATGAGCACCCACCTACCATTCATGAATTAGCTCAAGTACTTGGTGTCACGGCTGAGGAGATTATTACAGCTTCAGATGCTCTGAGAGATCCTGCTTCCTTACATGAACAATTGTATGAAAGTGAAGGAGATTCCATTACATTAATGGATCAAATGAAGGATGAAAAATCTGAACAGCCTTTTGATTATATTCCGCTTAAAGAGGTATTAACGAGACTTGATCCACGAGAGCAATCGATCATCTATTTGCGCTATTTCTCGGATTGTACCCAAACAGAGATTGCCAATAGGTTGGGTATATCACAAGTGCAGGTATCACGTTTAGAGAAAAAGATTCTTGCCCAATTAAAAACCTGGATGGCCACAAGTGCCACTATAGAAGAGGAAGAACTAAAAAAAGACAACTAAGAAAATGGTGACAGCATGACAGATAAAGATAAACTTTTTAACAGCTTAGAAGAAGCCGAAAATTTTCTTAATGAGCAATTTGGTGACGGCGAATCATTTGACGTTTCAATCAAGCATGTATTTGTCAAAGATTTGCCGGTTCTTTGTGCATATATAAGTGGACTTGTTGATGGGATAGTGTTAACGCAATTACTTTCAAATATGTTACCTGAAGAGGATGTTGACATTGAGGATGAAAAGGAATATTTTGAAGCCTATTTCAATTACCAAGGCCGTTCAGAGGAAACAAAACGTGAAGCTATTTTATTAGCCATATTAAGTGGACAAGTAGTCTTTATAACTAAAAGTGGTTACGGCTATGTTGCAGAGATTCGAAGCTATCCAGGACGTACACCTGAGGAGCCTGACAATGAAAAAGTGATTCGGGGATCTAGGGATGGTTTTATTGAAGGTATTTCACAAAATGCCGCTTTGATTCGTCGGCGAATTCGCAATAGCAATTTACGTTTCGAGCTACATAAAATATCCGAAATCGGTCAAACCGATGTCGCACTAGTGTTTATAAAGGGTATTGCGAATGATGAAACGCTCGATAAATTGCGACAGCGCATAGGACAAATTCATCATGATGGCTTGACGATGACTGATAAATCCCTAGAAGAATGGTTGTTTAAACAAAAGTTTCATCCAGTTCCTTTTGTCCGTTATACGGAACGACCAGATATTACTGCAGCGCATTTACTGGAGGGCCATATCGCCATTATTGTCGATACGTCTCCTTCTGTAATTATTGTACCTGCAACAGTTTTTCATTTACTACAACATGCAGAAGAGTATAGACAGGCTCCATTGGTTGGAACATTTGTTCGTTTTATGAGGTATTTTGGGGCAATAATGGGCTTACTTTTATTACCTTTATGGTATGTATTTGCAACGAATCCATCTTTATTACCCGATGCATTATCCTTTTTAGGTGCAAAGGAAAAATCCCATATCCCACTTTTACTGCAAGTACTTATTGGAGATATAGGGATAGAATTTTTGAGGATGGCCGCCATTCATACCCCATCACCATTATCCACTGCGATGGGGTTAGTTGCGGGTGTAATTATCGGTCAGATTGCAATTGATGTTGGGCTTTTCTCGTCAGAGGTAGTGTTATATACAGCCGTTTCCGCTATTCTAACCTTTATTATTCCTACTTATGAGCTCGGTATCTCCATTAAACTCTTTAGACTAGTGTTGTTAATAATGACTGGAATCTGGGGTGTGAATGGGTTATTCATAGGTATTTTTCTATTATTTACGTATTTATGTTCATTACGTCCGATGCAAGCGCCCTATTTATGGCCGCTTATTCCGTTCTTTCCAAAGGCCATGCTTCGCGTGCTTGTCCGTTTCCCAATGACAGAAGATGCCTTAAGACCTTATGTAGTCGATTCCAAGCAGCGAAAAAGATCATAGGAGCCGTTGCACTCGTTTTTTTCATGTGATAAAGTTCACATATAGTATTTTGTGATTTTTGCAAAAATTATCTTCATACAACAAATGGTTTATCTTCATTCAGTAAATGTTTTTTGTATCGAAAGTAAAGCGGCAAAGGTTTTATGCGCATAAGCGTAGCGGCAGATATAGAAGACTCCCACCTCTACAGTAGAGAGATGATGCAATTTTGGTTCCTTTTCAGTGGATGTCCAAACACCACTGAATGAAGATAAAGCCTCCGGCGGATGTCACGGATTTTCAAAGGAATGAAATGTACAGGTACAATTCAAAATCCAGACGCAATTACGCCAAGGCGAAATTGATTTATTCAATACAAATTTGTGAACGGAGATAAACATGAAGGATTGTTTGAAAGCTTTAAAAGTATTGAAGCATTCAAACAAACGAAATAAAATTATACTCAAGTATAATTTTAAAATGTTCATGTGATGTATCACAGGATGGAACGATGTGAAAAGGGAGAGATGCACATGCATTTATATGGGACACAAGCAATTTCTGAAAAAGGTCATTTAACAATAGGACAGGTAGATACACTAGAGCTTGCAAAAGAATATGGCACACCTTTATTTGTGTACGATACTGCGCTTATTCGTAAGCGTGCACGCGGCTTTATTGATACATTTAAAAAACTGGGCGTTAAAGCAGAAGTAGCTTATGCTTCAAAGGCCTTTGCATGTGTAGCTGTCTACCAATTAGCGGCTGAGGAGAATTTATCGTTAGATGTAGTTTCAGGAGGGGAATTATTTACTGCGTTAAAAGCTGGATTCCCTGTTGAGCGTATTCATTTCCATGGTAATAATAAAAGCATGGCTGAGTTAGAGCTAGCGTTTGATGCCAAAATTGGTTGTATTGTCGTCGATAATTTCTATGAAATTCAGTTATTAAAAGAAATTTCAGAGCGCCGCCAACAAAAAATGCGTATTTTACTGCGTGTCACTCCGGGTGTCGAGGCACATACGCATGATTTTATTACGACTGGTCAAGCGGATTCTAAATTTGGCTTCGATTTAAATAATGGTCAAGCAGATGAAGCTTTCCAACAAACTTTTAACCATCAATATTTAGAACTTCTAGGTTTACACTGCCATATTGGCTCACAAATTTTTGACACAGCAGGTTTTGGCCTAGCGGGGGAAAAATTAATCGATAAAATTTCGGATTGGCACAAGGTTCACGATTTTACATGTACTGTGTTAAACTTAGGAGGAGGCTTCGGAATTCGTTATACAGAAGAAGATGCACCTCTTGAGCCACAAGTATATGTTGAAGATATGATTACAGTCGTCAAAAATAAAGCGACTGTACTTGGACTTAAAATGCCAGAAATTTGGATTGAACCAGGTCGCTCACTTGTAGGTGATGCAGGTACATCTCTTTATACAATTGGTTCACAAAAAACAGTGCCAGATGTGCGTCAATATATTGCTGTAGATGGCGGTATGAGTGATAATATCCGTCCAGCACTATATGAAGCGAAATATGAGGCTGTTATTGCAAGTAAAGCAAGTGAACCAAAAAGTGAAACTTATACAGTGGCTGGGAAGCTTTGCGAATCCGGTGATAAATTAATTATCGATGCAAAACTTCAGGAGGCAGCTTCTGAAGATGTATTAGCAATCTTCTGTACTGGCGCGTATGGATATTCTATGGCAAGTAACTACAATCGTGTTCCACGTCCAGCTGTAGTGTTCGTAGAAGATGGTAAACATCAATTAGCAATTCGACGTGAAAGTTATGAAGATATTGTACAAAACGATCTCCCGCTTACGTTAAAAAAGGGTGAGTAAATTTGAGGAAAAATAAATGGGTTTTACTAGCGTCCATTTCAATTTTTATCTTATTGTGGGGCGTGCTTTATTGGGTGTTGGCGTCTAAAGGAATACTTGGACCTGGTTCGTAAGACAGAAATTGGCTTGCGGTAAAAGTACAAATCGTGTAGGATAGTCAAAGATTATGTACAGCTAGAAAAAGAGGGAATAGACAAATATGTTAATTCGATATAAAAAAGCTTTCGAGAAAATAGCAATGGGGCTACTCTCGTTTATGCCTAACGAAAAAGACATAAAAAAGCTCACAGAGACAATCCACTCCTATGAAAATAATGATAACTGGGTATTATATTTATGGAAAAAGAACGATGAGTATGTTGGCATTGTCGGACTTGTAACAGACGATAATAATATTGCTACGATTCAACATGTATCCGTAGTCCCTTCTTACAGAGGAGAGGGCGTTGCGAAGGAAATGCTACAGGAAGTGGCTGAACTTGGTCAGTTCGAAAGTGTGCGCGCAACGAATGAAACACGTAAATTTGTTCGAAAATGTATAAATTGTATGGATGAAGAAGCAGACGAAAATTAACGTCTGCTTTTTCTATGTTTGCTTTCTTGTCTCTCTGCAAGAATATGTGAGCGATCTCGAAGCATATGTTTATGAAGAAGATAGTTAGCGTTACTAGTTGGTAAAAGTTGTATGCGAGCGGTTGTTAAATCTTCCAATGCAGGAGAAAGGGGCAACTGAAAGGCATGGAAGGGTCTACCTGTATGAATAGCAGAAAGTACCTCGGTAAGTTGTAACATGAGTTTATCGTAGTTAATTTCTGTTAAAAAGATATTGTTCCTATTAGATAGAAAATTATGGAATGCTTTCTCAAGGATACGTGCTGCACCAGTATAATTGTGACGTCGCCAATGATAAAGGCCTGTTGCAAGCTGTACGTATCCTACGAGCGGATGTTTTTTATCACCTGGAGCAATATCCTTCCAGTATTCCTCAAGAACTTCATGACATTCAAAAAAATCTTGATTGCCATTGAAATATGCGCAGTAGTCGATAAATAAAGTATGATGCTGTGGATGCATTTTGGACTCCTTTCCACTATACTAAAAGAACATAGAAACACAGGGTGGTAAAACAATGTCTTATGAAGTAAAATTAGATGCCTTTTCAGGGCCTCTTGATTTATTATTGCATTTAATTCACAGACTGGAAATTGATATCTATGATATCCCAATGGCTGAAATTACTCAACAATATATTGACCATATACATGCTATGCAAGTACTGGAGTTAAATGAGGCTAGTGAATATTTAGTGATGGCTGCAACATTACTGGCCATTAAAAGCCGTATGCTTTTACCGATTCATGAAGGTGAGCTGGAGGATGCAGAATTGGAAGTGGATGGACCAGACCCACGTGAGGAACTTGTACAACGTTTAATTGAGTACAAGAAATATAAGGAAGCAGCTAGTAATCTGCAAGAGCTTGAAACAGACCGAGCACAGGTATTTACACGACCACCAGCAGATTTATCAGGGCTGGCCTCAGATGAACAAATGGCGTTATTTGATATGAATATCAACATCTATGATATGCTTGGTGCCTTTCAAAAGCTGATGCGTCGGAAGAAATTAAAAAAACCATTAAAGACAACTGTTGCGAGACAGGAGCGTTCAGTGAGTGACCAAATGCGCTCAGTTGTTGATTCATTACGTTCCACAGGTGGACGTGCATCATTTTTCGAGCTTTTTCCCTATGAAGATAAGCCAACGCTTATTCTGACGTTTTTATCCCTACTTGAGCTGATGAAACGTCAGGTCGTCATCGTAGAGCAAGACGGTAACTTTGAAGAATTAACGGTTACCTTACAGAAGGAGGATTGGGATGATGACGAAAACAATGATGCTACAGAGTAGAATTGAAGCTTTATTATTTGTTGTCGGAGATGATGGCTTAACCATCAAACAATTATCACAGCTACTAGGCGAGGCCGAAGAACTGGTTGTACAGGCTATGCAGGCATTACGTGCAAACTATGAAGAGGATTTAGCAAGGGGCATAACTGTCAAAGAGATGGCAGGCGTTTATCAGCTAATAACAAAATCCGAACTAGCAGACTCTATTCAAAGATTAGTAGAAAACCCTACTGTTCAATCATTATCTCAAGCGTCACTTGAGGTACTTGCGATTGTGGCCTATAAGCAGCCGATTACACGTGTAGCCATAGAAGATTTACGCGGTGTGAAGTGTGAAAGACCTATACAAACGCTTGTTTCTAGAGGATTAATTAAAGAGGTTGGCCGTTCAGAAGGGACAGGTCGTGCAATTCTTTATGGTACCACAAAAGAATTTTTAAACTACTTTGGTTTAAATAGTATTGAAGAAATGCCACCTCTACCTGAAGAGGATAACGTGGAAACAGAGCAGGAAACAGACTTATTTATGACGAAATTTCAAGAAACTTTTAGTGGGGTAAAGTAATATTTAAGGCATATCAAACATTACTTTCAACATAAATATGTATCTAACAAAACATCTAGTAAAATCCTTTTAAATGGAAGCTGAAATCGTGTAAGATCGTTTTTTAGAAATTTCATTAGTTGAGCTATCAAATGGTTGGAAAAACCCACCATTAGATCGGATTTCATATTATTTATATTTTCCTATTACTTTTAATAAGGAGTGGCTCGTTGCTTCGGTTAGTACGTGTACTATTGTTCATGTTAGTCGGGTTAATACTTATGCTTCCGCAAACCAGCCTAGCAAGAGGAGGGAGCGGATATGCTGTCCTAGATGGGGATACGGGCCGTGTTTTATTAGAATCAAATAGTGATGCACGGCTACCCATTGCAAGTCTAACAAAAATTTGGACAGCGCTTGTTGCTATTGAAAATAGCAATCTACAGGATGAAGTGGTTATTTCACCAAGGGCTGCAATGGCAGAAGGCTCATCAATTTACTTGCAAGCAGGTGAAAAGGTGACGGTTGAAACGCTATTATATGGTTTAATGCTACGCTCAGGAAATGATGCGGCCACGGCTTTAGCAGAGCACGCTGGAGGGTCAGTAGAGGGATTTGTCAAATTAATGAATGAGCGAGCTGTTATCTCCGGTCTCACAAATACCGTTTTTATGAACCCTTCTGGCTTACATCATGATGAGCATCTATCATCAGCGAGGGATACTGCAGAAATGCTGAGAATTGCCCTTCAAAATAAAACATTCAAGAAAATCGCCTCAACTGTTTTATATCGAGCTAATACAGAGAATGGCATGCTTTGGGAAAATAAGCATCGTTTATTGAGAGAGGGAGCAGGGACCGCCGCTGACTTAGATAGCAACAGCAAATTGCAAGTGAGTTCCTTAAAAACTGCAATGGGTTCAGCCTTTGCTGGAAAAACAGGTTTTACAAAGATCGCTGGTCGCACACTTGCTACCGCCTTTCAAAAGGATGGGCAAACCTGTATTGTTGTCACGCTGAATGAATCCGATGATTGGAATGTACATCGTGGGTTAGCCAATAAAGTCTGGGAAGAGTACCACCTTGAGACAGTGGTGAAAAAAGGGAAATATAATGTGAACAAGAAGGTAGCCATTCGTTTAGAGCAACCAATTCGTTTACAGTTAACGAAAGAGGAAAAAGATAACGTAAGGCAAGTGTTACATGTTTCAAGGAAACGTCAGGAGGCTGTTCTATCGATTTTTATCGGTGAGGAACGAATATATGCAAAGGCAGTAACTGTTGAATCAGCGGATCGTTAAAAGCGAGACGCTGATTTTTTTGACATTCGAATATTCCCTTAGAAAAAAATTTTTTAGAAACACAGTCGATTTGTCATTTAAAGAAACGAGCATACTAAACCTGGATAAAAAGGATCTAATGTAAATGTTAGGTGTTAAAAATTATAGAAACTAGCTAATAAAAAATTATTTCAAATACTCTAATTACTCATTGATAATTAGTTTTTCTTTAATAATACACAAAAGTATGACATAATTTTCACAGATTAGCGGGAAAAATAACCTGATTCTATAAGGTTTATAAATTGGCATGAATGCCAGTGTGAATGAAAACTAGAGGTGAAAGTATGGAGAGATTACAAAAGGTCATTGCGTATGCAGGTGTTGCATCAAGGCGGAAGGCCGAGCAATTGATTTTAGAAGGTAAAGTAAAGGTAAATGGCGTTGTAGTGCGTGAGCTAGGTACAAAGGTGTCCAACTCAGATACGATTGAAGTTGAGGGCGTAAAACTTGAAAAAGAGGATAAGGTTTATTACCTATTATATAAACCTCGTGGAACCATCTCAGCTGTAACAGATGATAAAGGACGCAAAACTGTCACAGATTTATTTAAGCATATTCCGCAACGCATTTTCCCAGTCGGGCGTCTTGATTATGATACATCTGGCCTATTGTTGCTAACAAATGATGGGGAATTTTCCTATATGTTGACACACCCGAAATTTAAAATCGACAAAACTTATATTGCGCGTGTTAAAGGTGTTCCGACGATTGAAGGTTTAAAAAAGCTGCAACGAGGAATTAAGCTAGAGGATGGTAAAACGGCACCAGCGATAGTAAGTATGACCTCCTTTGACGAGAAAGCAGGTAAGGCAATTTGTGAAATTACCATTCACGAAGGGCGAAACCGTCAAGTGCGTCGCATGTTTGAGGCAATTGGTACACCTGTTGTCAAATTAAAACGTGAGCGCTTTGCCTTTTTAGATTTATATGGCCTGGCACCTGGAGAGTATCGTGAATTGACAAAGCATGAAGTAAAGCAATTAAGAGTGTTAGCAGAGACAGGGAAAATCGGTTAATTGAACATAAACCAGTAGAAAGTGAGCATACCACTATCCGTATGGTAATGTTTTCACTTTCTTAGTGGTGTAATCGTTCATAAATCATTCATAATTATTAGCTAAGCGTTTTTGAATCATTTTGCTATAATAGGTGAGAACAGTACACCTACATTAAGTTTAGAAGTATTCACTTCTGATTAATAGCTTAGGCGTAGAAGCAATTGTATTGTATAGAATCCGACAAACATAAAAGCTTTTAATAAGGAATCTATACAAATTTATAAAAGCTTAGCGTCAAAAAATGTTACTCTAAGCCGTATAGGGGGTTTATTAACTTGGAGAAAAAGAAAAAACGTCTCGTCATCCGTACCATTATTTTAGCAGTTTTGGTCTTTGCAATTGGGTACACTGTATATGGAACAGCGACAAAGGAGAAGGTAGAGTTAGTAGCAATAGGCTCTAAAGCACCGGACTTCACGTTAGTAGATTTAAACGGTGAGAAACATAAACTGTCTGATTATAAAGGGCAGGGGGTATTTTTGAACTTCTGGGGAACTTGGTGTAAGCCATGCGAAAAGGAAATGCCTGCAATGGACCGTCAGTATAAATCGTTTAAAAACCAAGGTGTACAAACACTGGCTGTCAATATTGCACAAACCGATTTTGAAGTACAAAATTTTGTCGATAGATACGACTTAACATTTCCAGTAGTTATTGACAAAACGAAAAGTGTTATGACTGCCTACAATGTTGGACAATTACCAGCAACTGTTCTTATTGATCCAGATGGTAAGGTAGCAAAAATTATTACGGGTGAAATGACGGAGGCAAATATCGCTTCGTACATGGAATTAGTGAAGCCGAATAAGGAGTAAATGACTATGGAAAATATCATTTGTGCTTGTGGTCATAGTAACCCATATGGCACGAAGCTCTGTGAAAAATGTGGTCGCCCTTTAACTGAGGAAGGTAAGCAAACAAAAGTTGTTGATATGCGCTATGATGGATCAGCAATTCGATCGAAAACATACAACAAAACATTTATCGATAAAATTTGGAATTTTTTCTCGAGCGTAAAAGTAGGAATCGCCCTGATTATTATCACTTTGGTTGCTGCA
Source organism: Lysinibacillus sp. UBA6686 (assembly GCF_002455205.1). Taxonomy (NCBI): domain Bacteria; kingdom Bacillati; phylum Bacillota; class Bacilli; order Caryophanales; family Bacillaceae; genus Lysinibacillus; species Lysinibacillus sp. UBA6686. The sequence continues at coordinate 88,187 of NZ_DKJS01000081.1, forward strand.
TCAATCGGAACTATTCTACCGCAAGAGATATATGTAAATGCTCCGGATGCAGGAAAGGCCGAGTATTATGAGAAGGTCTACGGCTGGTTTGGAAAACTTTATAATTATTTAGGATTATCTGATTTGTATAGCACTTGGTGGTTCCAAATCTTGGTTGGGATGCTAGCTATATCGATCATTGTCGCAAGCTTAGACCGTGGGATACCATTGCATAAGTCTTTGAAAAATCAACGTGTTAAACGGCATGAAAGTTTCTTGAAACGTCAACGCATTATAGCGGAAGGACAAGTTTCAAATCCTGAGGAAACACTCGAAAAAGTTCAGCAAAAAATGACTGACTTAAAATATAATGTTCGACGTGATGGAAGCGCACTTTTAGCAGAACGCGGCCGTTTTTCTAGGTATGGCCCATACATAAACCATGTCGGCCTTATTATTTTTTTAGCAGGGGTCATGATACGTTTAGTACCTGGCTTTTACGTAGATGAGTCGATTTGGATTCGTGAAGGTGAGACAAGAGCTATACCAGGGATGGAAGGCTATTTTATTAAAAATAATAAATTTATTTTAGAAACTCATAACAACAAGCCACAGGGTGAGCAAGTGGCACAAGGTGTCAATGTAGTAGCGAAAAACTTCCAAACTGATGTCACATTGTACAAACAACCTGAAGGCTCCCTTCCTGGTGACTTAGATAATCTTGAAAAGGTGAGAGATTACTCAGTTCGCGTGAACCATCCTTTAAAAGAAGAGGGTTTTGCCTTATATCAAATGAATTACCGACTGAATGAATTGAAGCAGATGAATTTTGATTTGGTGAATAAAGAAACTGGTGAATCACTTGGTAAGGCTGAAATTGATCTAACAAATCCTAAAAAGGAATATGACTTAGGAAATGGTTCCTCTGTACAGATTCTAGTTTATACACCAGATTTTTCTGGTTTTGAGAATGGGGAACCGCAAACGAAAACTTCTATCCCTAATAATCCAGCATTTTTATTTAAAATGAAAACACCAGAAACACCAGAGGGAGAGGTAAGTTTTGTTGAAATTATGAAGCCGCCCCTTGAACCGCTTGGAGAAAATAAATATCGAATGAAATTTGCTAGTGCTGACACACGAAATACAGCAAACTTTACCATACGTAAAGATAGTACAATACCTATTTTATTTGTAGGGGGTATTATTTTCATGATTGGTGTAGCAATTGGTTCGTATTGGAATCACCGACGTTTATGGTTACAGGTAGAGCCGGATGGAAAAGTGATCATGGCAGCTCATGTCAATAAAAACATGTTCAGCATGAAGAAAGATTTAGATGCTGTTTCATCCTTCGCTGATTTACCACCGTATATAGATCAGCTAGAGAAGTCAGAAGATGTCGAGAAGTCGACAAAACCAGCCATTACTAAAAAGGAAGGTGACAACACCTTATGAGTTTGATTGATATAAGCGGAAATCTATTGTATGTAGCATTTATAGCTTATCTTGTAGCAACATTATTCTTTGGTGGCTCGATTAAGCAATCAAATGCTACAGGCAAAAATACAGATAAATGGGGCAAGCTGGCTATTGCTATAACTATCATTGGTTTCCTTTCACAGCTCGGGTATTTTATTACTCGTTGGATTCATACAGGGCATGCACCTGTTAGTAACATGTTTGAATTTACAACAGCCTTTGGTATGTTCATTGTTGCTGCATTTATTTTGATTTACTTTATTTATCGCATGACAGCATTAGGATTAGTGGCATTACCTGTGGCTCTTTTAATTATTGCCTATGCAGCGATGTTCCCGAACGAAGTAAGTCCATTAGTACCATCTTTGCAAAGTCATTGGCTAACAATTCATGTTATTACTGCGGCTTTGGGGCAATCAATTTTGGCAATAAGTGCAGTAGCTGGACTGATTTATTTATTAAAAGTAGTAGATGTTACGAAGCCTACTAAAGAACGTTTTTGGTTAGAAACAGTGATGTTTTGCTTAGTAGTAGTAGTTGGCTTTGTCATTGCTACGTCTACATTTAATGCAATGGATTATGAATCTAAGTATTCTTATGTGGATAAAGAAGGTACGGAGCGTCAAATTACTTATAATATGCCACCGATTTTTGGGATGAATGAATTTAAAGCAATTGAAGAACAGGGTATGTCGCCAATTGTAGAAATGCCTTCACTTATTAATGCGAAGAAATTAACAACAGTTGTTTGGTCATTATTAGTAGGATCTATTTTGTATTTATTAATTCGTTTAATTGCACGACAACGTATTAGTGCAATATTCCAACCATTTGTTAAACGTGTCAATTTACAATTAGTAGATGAAATCGGTTACCGTTCCGTATTAATTGGTTTCCCAGTATTTACATTAGGAGCTTTAATCTTTGCGATGATTTGGGCACAAATTGCCTGGAGTCGTTTCTGGGGATGGGATCCTAAAGAGGTATGGGCGCTTATCACATGGCTATTTTATGCAGCATTCTTACATTTACGCCTTTCAAAAGGATGGGAAGGTAAAAAGTCAGCTTGGTTGGCATTAATCGGCTTCGGTATTATCTTATTTAACCTAATTGCTGTTAATTTAATTCTTGCAGGCTTACACTCATACGCGTCAAACTAAAGCGAAACCAGTACTTAGGGTAGAGGAATTTAAGCTAATACCTATATCTACTATGAAAACGCTTGTATAATAACGTCCTGTCTACATTAAGAGTTTGCAGGATGAACTAGTATGGAAGCACATATGGATTTTCAACGTCGCTAGTATTAGAAAGATAAGCCTTCTTGCTTGTGGCAAGAGGGCTTTCTTTTCTTTTCAATATGTGTCGAACCATGTACAATAGAATGTAGAGAAAGATTGGAAGAGAGGGATCGTGAAAGTGTCAGAAAATATTTCAGTGTTAGTAGTAGATGACGAGGATCGTATTCGACGCTTATTAAAAATGTATTTGGAGCGTGAAGGGTACCTTGTAGACGAAGCAGAAAATGGTGAACAAGCGATCGAAAAATCTTTAGAAAAAGAGTATCACTGTATTTTACTAGATATCATGATGCCTGAAAAAGACGGACTTGAAGTATGTGCAGAAATCCGTGAACGTGCAGCAACACCAATTATCTTATTAACTGCTAAGGGCGAAGAAGCAAACCGTGTACAGGGCTTTGAGCTTGGGGCAGATGATTATATTGTAAAACCATTTAGTCCACGTGAGGTAGTATTACGTGTGAAGGCTATTTTACGCCGTTCACAGGCATTCTCACCTTCGACAAATGCATCCTCCTCTAAAGATTTGGTTGTATTCCAGCATTTAATGATTGATCATGATGCCCATCGTGTAACAGCAGAGGGAATTGAGGTAAATTTAACACCGAAAGAGTATGAATTGCTTTATTTCCTAGCGAAATCACCAGATAAAGTATTTGACCGTGAACAATTACTTAAAGAAGTGTGGCATTATGATTTCTTTGGAGATTTACGTACCGTGGATACGCATGTTAAGCGCTTACGTGAAAAGCTTAATCGAGTATCTGAAAACGCTGCAAAGATGATTGTCACTGTTTGGGGCGTTGGCTACAAATTTGAGGTTGTCAATGAATAGAATATGGAATAGTGTTGTCGGGAAGCTATGGGTAACCATATTGCTTCTCGTTTCATTTGTATTATTTGTTTTCACGGTTTTGATGCTCGAATTTCTACAAAATTACCATATGCAGCAAGCAGAGATTTCGTTACGTCAAACTGCTGCAACGGTAGCAAGTATAGTAGATGATAATGAAACAGCAGAGTCAACGTCGGAATTATTAAAAGATATTTTACCCGAAAGCACGAATGCACTTATTGCTAATGGTGATAACGAAGTATCGTTTGCTTTACAGGAGGGTGTTAATAAAAAAGAAATACAGGATACAATTTTAGCGAATAAATCCTTCCATAAAATTTTCCAATCAGATGAACCGATTACGAAAGAAATGATGATGCCATCATCTACAGAAAAGGAAAAAATAGAATCGTATGTTGTCCTCGGCTTCCCATTAAATGTAGAGAATGCGGTGCATGGTGCTGTCTTTATATATCAAAGTCCGGATGCTCTTCATAAAACATCGAAAGAAACAACTAAAATTGTCTTTTTATCTGCCTTTATAGCCTTTGTGCTGACGACATTCTTTGCCTTTTTCCTATCCTCACGTATTACCTCGCCATTGCGTAAAATGCGTGAATTGGCATTTGAAATTTCAAAAGGGAATTTTGAAGCGAAAATGCCAACAACACAAAATGATGAAATTGGTCAGCTTGCCGTTGCCTTTAATCAAATGGGTCGACAATTAAAGCATAATCTTGAAGTAATCAATCAGGAAAATGAACAACTTTCAAATATATTGACATCGATGACAGATGCAGTCATTACATTTAATCGGGATCGTACAATATTATTAAGTAACCCACCAGCAGAGCGTTTAATGCAAAAATGGTTTGTTAATAAGGGCTCTCAAAGTGCGAAGCCAATTCCACCAGAGCTATATCATATGCTGGATCATGTTCTGATGTTTGAGGATAAATTGGAAGAAGAAATTGAGATGGATGGAAATTATTATACGTTTACGATTAGTCCTCTTTATAGTGGGGAATTGATACGTGGAGCAGTCGCTGTTATTCGTGATATGACAGAGCAGCATCGCTTAGAAAAGCTGCGTTCAGATTTCATAGCTAATGTATCTCATGAGCTTAGAACGCCAATTTCAATGCTTCAGGGCTATTCTGAGGCCTTAATGGATGATGATTTTATCCAGGATCAGGAAGAACGTAACGAGATAACAAAAATTATCTATGATGAATCGAAGCGTATGGGACGTCTAGTAACAGATTTATTGGATCTAGCTCGTATGGAATCGGGGCATATGACACTTTATAAGGATGAGCTCCCAATTAATTCTACATTTGAACGGATAACACAAAAATTTGCTCAAGTCGCTAAAGAGAAGCATGTTCGTCTACTATTTGATAGTGAATTTAATGATGACGCTAGGATAAGTATTGACGAGGATCGGATTGAACAGGTGTTAACCAATTTAGTTGACAACGCACTCCGTCATACCGATGAAGGGTCAGTTACTGTCAAAATTGAGCAGGAGCCAACCTTTGCAAAAATATCTGTTCAGGATACAGGACATGGCATTCCACATGATGACTTACCTTATGTATTTGAACGATTTTATAAAGCTGACAAAGCCCGAACGCGTTCTAAAGGCGGAACTGGCCTAGGTTTAGCTATTGCTAGAAATATTGTAAAGGCACATTCAGGAACGATTATGGTAGACAGTGTGCTGAAAGAGGGTACGACCTTTACGTTTTATTTACCTTTCGAGTAATTCATATTATTGCCTTTTAGTGGTATTAATTGGCTGTAACTTCTGTAAACATAAAGACGACAAATATAATAGAACGGGGGTGGAGTGCATTGAATGACTCCGTGTTCCATCGACTGTACGATGCATACCATCAAGACGTGTTCCAGTTTCTTATTTATTTAGTAAAAAACCGTACACTTGCTGAAGATTTAGCGCACGAGGTTTATGTACGAGTGTTGCGCTCATACGATCAATTTGCAGGAAATAGCAGTGAAAAGACATGGCTATTTGCCATTGCTAAAAATGTTGCAATTGATCACTTTCGGAAGCAGGCAGTACGCCAGAAGCATTCACTTGATTTTTTTGACTGGGAAACGGAACAACTCCATTCAAACACACCATCACCGGAAGATATGTTGGAAGCCAGTGATGAATTTATGCAGGTAGAGTCTGCACTTGAAAACTGTACAGGAGACCAAAAAATGGTTATCATTATGCGCTACTTTCAAGATTTATCGATTGCAGAAACAGCACAAATACTAGATTGGACAGAAGCGAAGGTAAAAACGACACAGCATCGTGCCATCAAATTTTTGAGGCAACAGCTACAACAGGTTAGAGAACAGGAGGCGAAAAGGCAATGACACATAACCAGTTTGATGATGACCAGCTAGAACATGTATTGAACAATGCCCCTAAGCTTTCTGACCGCCGTTCTAAAGAAGAAATATTAAATCGCTTATTGGCAGATGCCCGCTTGCAGGATAATGTTCATCTGCAAGAAGCCATCCAGCAGCCAATAGAAGAAATGTCAGTCCAGGAACAACAGCAAAGTACAAAAACAACAAAGCGCAAAAACCGGAAATGGCCAATCCTTATGAGTGTTGCCGCTGTTTTCGGATTAACAGTAGGTGTAGGCTCTATGTTTATGAATAATAATCATTCTAAGCTAGATCAGGAAACGGCACCTGACATTGCTCCGTATTCTACTATGGAAGATGCGCCAGCTGTCAAAAGTGCTGAAAATCATGATAGTTTTTTGGATTCGAGCATTGTTGCAGAACATGCTAAAATTATGTCTTTACGTACCTCTGTGTATGAAGAAGACTTAACGGATGCCGTTGTCTTCCGTATTGGTTTAGCAAGCAGGGATGTAGAAAGTGTACCAATGACATATGTTATTCCCAATGAACGGGTTGAAGCAGATTTTGGGAAAGAAAAACCTTCTACATTACAAATGTATAAAAAATATGCACCACAAATTGAAGAGGAAGCAAAAGGCTTTACGAACTATCATCCATATCAAGGTGAATTGAAGGAAAAGGATGATAAGTTGATTCATGTATTACCTGAGAAAAATGATTATGATGTAGCTTCTGCACCTGTGAATGAGTACAAGGGAACCTTGCAGGATACATTTTCAGACTCAGAATATACAGAGGTTGAGTTTGAAAACGCAGACGGTACACCATACGAGTTCTCTCAAGAAGGAGAGCAGAGTAAGGCCATGTCGTTAACAGGTCCAAGACATTTTAATTATTACTTATATAAGGACCAGAATAATGGGGCTGAATATTTATCACCTGATTTTCGTCAAACTTTTTCCTCGGTAACAGAAGCGATTACGGGTATGCGCAATAAAAATGATGATTTCTATGTTCCTGTCGTTCCTGAAAATGTGACTTATACTGTGCAAGAGGTTGCTGAGGGTGTAATTGTAACCTTTAATGATCCTCTTGATTTCACAACAATGGACCCAGTTCGGGCAACACAATTAATCGAAGCAATGATGCTAACGGCTGCAAGCTTTGATAAACAATTACGTCTAGATAATGTAGTTCAGGAAAGCTGGGAAGGCTTTGATTTTAAAAATTTCCTACCCAAGCCAGTTGGCCCAAACAAGCAATATATGGAGACGCCATAGAACTTTATGGTGAAGTTTAAGGAGTATTCTCGTACATCGACAGTGGGACGAGAATACTCCTTATTGATTTTGTGGTAATAAATCATCGAACTATCCATAAAACATACAAATCTAATAGGATTTTTTAAGCAGAACTATTTACTTTTTCTAAATAATTCATTATAGTAAAGCTGTAGAACAAAAATAATATATTGATTCATCTTCGGGGCAGGGTGAAAATCCCGACCGGCGGTAATAGAGTTGTAAATCGCTAATGTGAAAAACATTGGCTCTAAGGATTTACCAAAGACTCTTCAGCCCGCGACCTGTGCAAAATTTTTTTTGCATGGCTGACTTGGTGTAATTCCAAGGCCGACAGTTAGAGTCTGGATGGGAGAAGATGGAGGTACGATCGTCATTTGTTATTTTACATTGGTTATGAACGAGCGTTTTTTCAATATGGCTTTAAAGCCTGCTCAAAAATAGCTAATTAATGGCGTTTATTAATCATGCCTATTCTCCCTTATGCAAAAATGCATAAGGGTTTTTTTGTGAATAACATATGATTAGGTCGTAGCCTTTCTTCTTGCGAGATTGAATCAGCAAAGAGGAGAGAGTTTTCAATGAAGAAAAATGTTAAACTTCAATCGTTTATTACGATTGGCATGCTGAGTAGTATTTCGTTTTTATTAATGCTATTTAATTTCCCAATTCCACCATTCCCGGCGTTTTTGGAAGTGGATTTCAGTGATATGCCTGCATTATTAGCAGCCATCACTATGGGACCTGTAGCGGGAATCCTAGTAGAGTTATTTAAAAATGTATTGGATTGGATTTTCTCAGGCACGCCAACGGGAGTACCAGTAGGACATATTGCTAACTTCACAACAGGTATTTTATTTATTTTACCAGTATCCTTTATTTTTAAGCGTTTTAAAAACATTGGGGGTCTTATTGGGGGCTTGGCAGCAGGCACAATCGTTATGGCGGTTGGTATGAGTGTTCTTAACTATGCTGTATTTTTACCGATGTACACGTACTTTTTAGGGATGGAGCCTGTTGTAGGGGATTCATTATATACAATGATTGTGGCTGGAATCTTGCCATTTAATATTGTCAAAGGTATTTTATTAACTGTTATCATGGCTTTATTATTTACAACTATGCGCAAATGGATTGATCGTCAGCGTCATATGTATTTATCAAAATAAGATTATAGTTAACCTCGAGTGATTTCATAGGCTCGAGGTTTTTTTATAGATAGAACGCTTGAAGTAATGAATAGCAATGTGAAGGTGAAGGATAGAATCTTTGAAATAATGGATAGATTCATCAAATGAACTTAATCTAGTCGAGCCCAGTAATTTCATGTAGAATTAAGAAAGAGTTTAGAAATGCTAGAGGAGTTTGAAGAGATGAGTGAGAAAAAGGGACAATGGTCTAGTAAACTAGGCTTTATTTTGGCATCCGCAGGTGCAGCAATCGGATTAGGGGCAATTTGGAAGCTTCCATATGTTACTGGTCAAAGCGGTGGGGGAGCATTTTTCCTAATCTTTGTTCTATTTACGTTGTTAATTGGTTTACCGATGCGATTATCAGAATATGTGTTAGGTCGTGGCACCCAATCTGAGGCGGTCACTGCCTATAAAAAAGTGGCACCAACGAAGCTAGGCTGGGCATGGATTGGCCGCATGGGTGTACTGGGGTGTTTTTTATTATTAACTTTTTATAGTGTTGTGGGTGGTTGGATTTTTATTTATAGTGGTCTTGGTGTGGCTGGAACAGTTATTGATCCCGCTAATAATCCTAGTGAACTATTTGGAAAGATTATAGGTACGCCTTGGATTACTTTACTAGGTTTAGGGTTATTTACGCTAGCTAATGTACTAGTGATATCTCTTGGTGTGCAAAATGGGATCGAAAAGGCCAATAAGTTTATGATGCCACTATTGTTTATTATGTTTATTGTACTTGTTGTCCGAGCAGTAACATTAGACGGGGCGATGGAGGGTGTGAAATTTTTCTTATGGCCGGACTTCTCTAATATTACGGGAAAGGCTATTTTAGAAGCGTTAGGACAATCCTTCTTTGGCTTAGCAGTAGGTTTTTCCTGCCTTGTAACCTACAGCTCCTATTTAAAGAAGGATGTAAGTTTACCTAACTCGGCGGGCTCAGTTGTTCTTTTAACGGTACTTGTATCGTTTTTAGCAGGATTAGCGATTTTCCCGGTGGTATTTGCCTTTGATTTAGAGCCAGCTTCTGGACCAGGCTTACTGTTTATGGTGCTACCGACAGCATTTAGCCAAATGCCATTTGGTGAAGTATTTTTAGCGTTGTTTTTATTACTATTTTTATTTGCAACGTTAACATCTTCCTTCAGTTTATATGAAATTATCGTTGCAGCATTTATAGAAAAGGGGCGAATGTCTCGTTCAGCATTAACACTTTTATTAGGTATAGTAGTCTTTATTGCTGCAATTCCAGCAGCACTGTCATCTAGTACCTTAGCTGATGTATCATTCTTCGGGAAAACAATTTTTGATGCGACAGATTTTCTAGTATCGAATTTAATGCTTCCATTAGGAAATTTATTAATAGCTTTCTTTATTGCACATATAGCCGATAAAGAATTTGTGAAACAGGAATTACTGATGGGAAGTCAGATGGGGCAGGGGTACTATTCTACATATCGATTATTAATGTTAATTGTAGTACCGATAGTTATTCTTGTTGTTTTACTAAATATGCTTTTACAATATTAAAAAAGCAGGGGTGTATTCCATTCTCAGGAATACACCCTATTGTAATAATGGGGGCAACGATAGGGTTAATATTCGTTAAGTGATAATTCTCCTAGCCAGTCTTCTTTAATCATCTTTCTTGCTTGCTCTTCGCTGTTTGTAATAGGAAAAACTTTATCAACCTGTGAAATAGCGAATAAGTTGCGGATGAAATCATCGACGACAATAATGGCGATTTTCTTTTCTTTTAAAGATACTTTTTTGGCAAAGTTGACAATCATACCAAAGCCAGTACTATCAATATTTGTTACCTTTTGCATATCGATAATATAGCCATGCTTTGTTTCTAAATTAAGGGATTGAAGATCTTTTTTTATATCCTCAATCAGCCCGTATTCTAAATCGCCAGTAAACGCAATTAAGATATAATCAGCCTTTGTGCCAACATCCATCGCAATTTTCTTCTGATTCATACTATAGCGCCTCCATTTTCCTTTTCATGTTTATCGATTAATTTATATTTGGCATTGTGGGAGTCGTGCACGTCCGTATAAGCAATTGTTTTAATAAACTCCCACTGATTCTAACATACATAGTATCATTTAAGCCTTAATTAAAACTTAAATTTATTGACCTCGTTTTGTAATTTATCAGCAATTGTTGCTAATTCATCTGAGTTTTGTGTTATCTCTGCTACGGTTGCATATTGCTCCTCGGAGGTAGCTGCGATTTCCTCTGTTGCTGCCGCAGCGTCTTCAATGATGCGAGAAATGTCATGAATAGCTTGTTGAACACCTAAGGAGTTGTCATTGACATGTGAAAATGCTGACTTCATTTGTTCAACACCTTTTTCCGTCTCTACAACCTTCTCCACAATCTCTTTTAAGGCAGTTCCCCCCTTGTTGATAATTGTTACTTGCTCCTCTACCGCAAGTAGATTACTTTCCATTGTACGAACTGTTACTGACGTTTCGGCTTGAATATCATTTATAAGATTTGTAATTTGTCCAGATGCCAGGCTTGATTGCTCGGCTAACTGACGTACCTCTGAGGCAACAACCGCAAAGCCTTTTCCTTGATCTCCTGCGCGTGCAGCTTCAATGGCTGCGTTAAGGGCAAGTAAATTTGTTTGCTCTGCAATACCCGTAATCACGGTGATAATACCACCAATTTCTTCAGAGCGTTTACCTAGTTTTTGAATAGAGTCTGTTGCATAAGAGACGGTTTGCGTTACAGCACTTAAATGCTTAATTGCTTCATTAATCGCTTCTTCTCCTTTACGTGCAATTTTCGATGATTCTATTGCACTAGTCAAAGTCATTTCAGCTTTTTGTAAACTACTCGATGCTTCTTCAATTGTTTTTTGCATCATTGATACAATTTGCTCAGCTTGATCGGATTGTGTTGTTGTTCCAACAGCAATTTCATTCATCGTTAATGCAATTTGATTAGAAGCCTCGCTTGTTTGGTGTGATGATTCAGCCAATGAGTGGGAAGAGTTAGCGATCTGATTAGCGCTGCCAGCCACAATTGTTATTGTTTCTGTTAAACGATCCTTCATATTACTGAATGCTTGTGCTAAATCTGCTATCTCGTCTTTGCCTTTAGGATTTAATAATTTTACATTCAAATTTAAATCTGCAAGCTCTTGGGCATTGGAACTTAGGATATTAATTGGATTAATGATTTGTCGTTGTAAAAACCAACTAATACCGACAATTAATAGAATGGCAATCCCTAAGGAAACGGCTATATTTTCAAGGGCAGATTTTGTTGCAATGCTTAAATAAGGAGCTGTTGGAACGGCCGTTGCCCATACGCCTATTACATCACCTTTGCTATCTAAAATAGGGTCATAGGCTCCCTGGTGCATGCTTCCTAAAACACTCGCTGAACCAATAAAACGTTTTTTTTCTCCTAATACTACAGTGGCAACTTCGTCAGATACTTTCGTATTTAAGGCACGCTGTCCGTTTTCAACTATATTAGTACTAATTCGTGTATCTTTTTGGAAGATTGATACAGCATTACCGTTTGTTAGTTCTCCGACTTTATCAGCGATTTCAAAATTCTCAACCATATTGACATCGCCTTTATATAATTGATTATTTTTGATGGACCAATCTCCAGGGAATTTTGCATTTAAATATTCATAGCTTACCTGAATATCTGATAGTAGCTTAGTATTAGCGCTTTCTAAAAGATTTTTTTTCGCAACATAATAATTTATTCCTGCTAAAAGTGAGGTAAGTAGTAATATACAACTAAAGATTAGCAGGCTTATTTTTTTTCGGATTGACACTCTCATTAAAACTCCTCCCAATTATACGTTTATAGGGTGTGATGTTGAATCTTATTCCAGAGTTGAGTAATGTTTAAAGATTCATCAAAGCCCTTCATTTATATATATTTTTTTTGAGACACCAACTAAAAATTTTGTTTCCGAAATATGCTCAAACCAAATATCGTCAACCATATTTTTAACAAAAAATAAACCACGCCCACGATCTGAATAATCAATTTCATTTAAATCGTATTGAAGAACCTTATCCCAATCATTTTCAGCTATCCCTTTTGCCTCATCTGTAACAGTTACTTTTATTTCTTCATTGGATTGGTATACATGTATTTGAATTTCCTTTTCTGAGCATGCATCCATTTTCCCCATTGCTTCAACAGCATTTATAACTAATTCATGTACAACAAAGCGTAATTCTTTTTTATAAGGTAGATTATAAACATTTGCATAATTGTCCATAACTTGGTCTACGAATGCTATAGCTTGTGTATCAGGATTTACATTGAGCGTGAATTTCATCACCAATCACCTACCCTGTAATGTAATTGTTATTGAAACTACTGTTATATCATCACTGTGATCATTGTCGAATAAATTGTACTTTTGAGAAAATTTTTGTAAGGCATAGCTATTTTCTTGTGAGGCATAGGAATGGAAAAAATCCATATCGATATCGTGTTGTTTATTTAATGTCAATAATCCATCCGTATAAAGTATAATGCGATGCCAGCCAGATAAAGGAATTGTTTTTTTTATGATAGGAATTGTAGGAAATAGACCAAGAATGGGTGTGTTCGCTTGAAGAAATACTGTCTCTCCGTACTTTCCAAATAAAAAACCAGCTGGATGGGCTGCATTCACATAGTGTAATGTTCCATTTTTTGTATCAATAAGTATGTAGATAGCGGTCATTAAAAAACGGTCCATATCTTCATCAGAAAAAAGCTCGTAAATTTGACGATTCAGCTCCCGAATAACTGTTACAGGGTCGATTAATTTTGTAATCATGCCTTTTAACAGAGATCGAACGGACATGGTAACAAGCGATGCGGCGATGCCATGCCCCATAGCATCATATAAGAGAATAGCCGTCAAATGTTCATTAATCTTGAACCAACAGTACATGTCACCTCCTAATGTATTGGATGTAACATAAAGCCCATCAATCTGTATGTACTCGAGATTTAATGGTGGTGATAAAGCGTTTTTTTGAAACTTTTTTGCAACGATTAAGTCTTTTTGAATCATGCTCTCTTGCTGCCTTCGAAGTTTTGCTTCATTTTGATATTTAGTGGCTACTTGAATTCGAGTTTTAAATTGTGTGAAATCAAATGGCTTTAAAATAAAATCAAATATTCCGGCTTCAAAAACTCTATCAATCGTAATTGTTTTTTCATAAGTAGTAGCAAGAAGGATTGGGACATCAATCCAGTTTATTAAACGATTAATTTGCTGACATATTTCTTCGCAATTTTTAAGTGTTAATTTTGCATCAAGAATAATTAGTTCCAGCTCTTCTTTCAAAGAATCTAATAAATAATTCATTGCTGCATCAGGGGAGGAAAAGCAATGAATATCTTTGATGTCTATACGATGAAAATATTTTTGTAGACGCAATACATCATTACTTACGCCGCCAATAATTAGTACTGACATACTTCTTACATTCACCGCCTTATGTATCTTTAATAGAAGATTTTTAGGAATTTTAAGTTTCATTCTAACTATATTATATACGCCTTATTTACTTAGCTGATGAACAATATAGAAATTCTAATTTGCTATAAATTTACCAATAAATATGGCATTATACAAGACTATTGTGATATAAAATGCAGAAATATTATTTCTTATTTAAATTCCATAAAACAAATTATGAAAATCTTTGTTGTACAGCTTTCGTTCATATGTAAAAGGAATCTTAAATGAGGCTCTATATATCTATAAAAAAGATAAATATCTTCGAAAAAAACAATGTAATAAAAATTTACATGTGTATTGCGTTTTTTTCTTTTATAATGTAATTTAAAAGCAGTTATTAATAATGTATGTTAATTAAAATTACATTGGAGTGGTGGAAAATGAAACATTATACGAAAGAAGATATTATACGCCAAGTGGAAGAAGAAAATGTGAAATTTATTCGCCTACAATTTACAGATATATTAGGAACAATTAAAAATGTTGAAATTCCTGTAAGTCAATTAGAGAAAGCATTGGACAATAAAGTGATGTTCGATGGTTCATCCATTGAGGGCTTTGTACGCATAGAAGAATCAGATATGTATTTACGTCCAGATTTTAATACCTTTGTCATTTTTCCTTGGACAGCTGAAAAGGGCAAGGTAGCGCGCTTTATTTGTGATATCACAAGACCTGATGGTACACCGTTTGAAGGTGATCCACGTTCTAATCTAAAGAGGGTATTAAAAGAGATGGAGGAGCTTGGTTTTACTTCATTTAATTTAGGACCAGAACCTGAGTTTTTCTTATTTAAACTTGATGAAAAAGGGCATCCAACACTCGAATTAAATGATAGTGGAGGCTACTTTGACTTAGCGCCAACAGATCTAGGTGAAAATTGTCGTCGTGACATTGTATTAGAGCTAGAAGGAATGGGCTTCGAGATTGAAGCATCACATCATGAGGTGGCGCCTGGACAGCATGAAATTGACTTTAAGTATGCCAATGCAATTGAAGCATGTGATAATATTCAAACATTTAAACTTGTTGTAAAAACTATTGCAGCACAGCATGGTTTACACGCAACCTTTATGCCAAAGCCATTATATGGTGTTAACGGCTCTGGAATGCATTTCAATCTATCTTTATTTGAGGGAAGTAAAAATGCCTTTTATGATGAAAATGCAGAACTGCAATTAAGCCAAACAGCACGTAGCTTTATGGCTGGCATTATTAAGCACGTCCATGGCTTTACTGCAGTCACGAATCCGCTTGTGAATTCCTACAAACGTTTAGTGCCTGGCTATGAGGCTCCTTGTTATATTGCATGGTCTGCTCAAAACCGTTCACCACTCATTCGCATTCCGGCTGCAAGAGGCCTCTCAACACGCATTGAGCTTCGTTCTGTTGATCCTGCAGCAAATCCATATTTAGCGATGGCTGTTATTTTAGCATCAGGGCTCGATGGGATTCGCAATGATTTAACACCTCCAGACGCTGTTGATCGAAATATTTATAAAATGTCTCGAAATGAACGGGAATTAAATGGTATTGATAGTTTACCATCATCATTGGAATTTGCACTAATTGAATTAGAAATGGATCATATTGTATGTGAGGCACTTGGAGAACATATTTTTGAAAAGTTCACAACTGCTAAAGAAATAGAATGGAATAAATACCGTACACGTGTCCATAACTGGGAACGTGAAGAATATTTAAGAATGTACTAAAAGGAAGTGTTAGAGCTTTTTCGCTCTAGCACTTCTTTTCCGCTTGATTGGTTTTTTTGTGACAAACCTTTCCTTTTAATTTAATATAAATAGAGGGGGAGGAAAATATATGGTGCAACCGACTCAAGTAGTAACAATCCAAAATAATGATATTGTACATTTTGAAAATGATATTAATAACGCACTTTTAGATTTAAGTGAATATCTAATAATCGATATTAAATATAATACTTTATACATTGGAGAACAGACTGTTATACATTCAGCTCTAATTATTTATAAATAATACGTTTCATAACTAATTGAAAGGGGCATGTCCTTTGTCAAAAATTTTTATGCTGTCCGTTACTAAAAGAATAGATGAGCTTGAAGAAGTACAAAGTGTAATGGAAAAAATATTTCCCAGGAAATCTGCATTAAAGGAATTTCTAGAAAAGGAAGGCTATTGCAAAGCAGCGAAAAATCAATATATAAAAATCAAAAATGAATCGATATATGAAGCAGCAATTGAAAAAATAAAGCTTTGAAGCAATGCACAACTAGAAACGAATATTAATCTTACCAAAAAACTATAAAGAAATATTAAGTCATGTTCATAGAGCGTGACTTTTTGTTACGATTATTTTACATACGGATACTCAAAATTTATTGTTTCGAAACGCTATTAGGCATCCAAAAATTAAGTGATAACTATTTGTTGATATCGTCTTAAGAATGAGTATATCTACCCTTCAATAACTGGATATCAATAAGAATTTATTTAGTAAACATTTCTTCAAAGAGTATGAATGAATCTGTCCAAAGAAAGCATAAAAAAACAGGATTAAATACTGTCGTTTCGTTAATCTATATACAAGGAGTGAGAGCAATGAGTTGGATTGAGTCGATTCAAAAAGCTATCAATTATATCGAAGTGCATTTATTAGAGGATATTACTATGGAGCAAATTGCACAAGAGGTTCATTCTTCAGTCTTTCATTTTCAACGGACTTTCTCAATTTTAACGGATATGTCCATTGCAGAGTATATAAGACGTAGGAGATTAACATTGGCTGCACAAGAGTTGCTAAATACTGATGAAAAAATAATCGATCTCGCCTACAAATATGGCTATGACTCTCCTGAAGCTTTCACAAAGGCATTTCGCAAGCAACATCATGTAACGCCTAGTGAAGCTAGAAAAAAGCAAGGTCCATTACAATCATACAATCGCCTGGTCATCCAGGTAAGCCTGAAAGGAGCAGAACCAATGAAGTATAGAATTGAAGAAAAAGAAGCATTTCAAGTAGTAGGGGTAAAAAGAACTTATAATTGTCAAAGTGGTGAAAATACGAGAGAGATTCCTCAATTTTGGAATGAAATGAACAGTAAAGACTTTGATAAGCAGTTAATTCAATTAAATAATGGAGAAATTAAGGGTGTACTTGGTGTTTGTGTTCCTGATTCAAACTATGCACAGAATAGCCTGATCGATTATTGGATTGCCGCTGATCATGTAGGAGATGTACCAGATAATTTACTGGCAATGGACATACCAGCATCTAAATGGGTTGTCTTTGAAGTGCATGGTCCAATGCCAGATGCTATGCAGAATACTTGGAAACAAATATATTCTGAATGGTTCCCATCTAATCCTTACGAACCGATAGCATCCGCAGAGCTTGAAGTGTATTCTGAACAGGATCCATTTAGCCCTGATTGCTATTCTGAAATTTGGATACCGATTAAGTAAGATAAAAGGCCAAGAATGATGATTCTTGGCCTTACGAATTTATTGTATTAAAGCATAAAGACTAATATCATCCGATGTTTCAGCTTCGGGCGATGTTCCTACATAACTGAAATTTAACTTCTCTAATACTTTTATAGAGTTCTTATTTGCAGACTCAACTTTGGCTTCAATTTTTTTTATGTTCAAAGTTGTGAAGGCATAATGAATTAAAGCTGTAATACTTTCCTGCGCATAACCCTTTCCCCAATAAGCTTTCGCAAGCTCATAACCAATTTCTGCGGTATGGTTCTCCACATTAAATGAATTAAATCCACAAGAGCCAATAATCTTATGAGATGTTTTTTCAATAATTGAAAAACGAATAGCTTTCTGCTCCTTCGCTAATTCATTAAGTAGTGTAATCATCTCTTGTGCCTGTTTAATATCCGTTAAATTAATAATATTCATGTATTTCGTTACGTCTGGATCAGACCAAATTTGAAATAAATTATCGGCATCCTCTATTTTCATTTTTCTTAAATACAGTCTATTCGTGTCAATTTGTTCTATCAATACTTTTACCTCCAAGTTTTTCATTTTGTTTGGATGAAAAATATTGCTATCTGTGCATCATTCAGTCCCTTCAAATGTTTATACTAGACGCATTTCCAATAGTAAACAACAGTTCTACTATTTACAATATACATTATAATAAGATTGGAGAAAAGAAATGATAAAAGTGAAAGAAGAGGATTTTTTGGAAATAAGAGAGATTATTTAAGAGGCACCGACATTCCTTTACAGTGTACTTAAACAGATTATAGAAGGCAACATTTATGCCGATAATGCAAACTATCATTCAATACTAATACAGACAAAATCGGGAATATATTATATTTATGGCGATTCTCCTGATGTAAGTAAAATTGTAACGCTGCAACAAGAATCGCATGAACACAACAAACGCTTCACATTATTTACTTATTCGGATGATTGGAGCGCAAAGATTAATCAAGAATTAATAGGGGATGAAATTACAACGATATACGTTATGCATTGATAAGAATGTTTAATGAGAGGGAAAAACATCATTCAATTGATTTTGAATGCTTTAAGATTAATCAGCAATATATTGATCATAGTAAAGAATGTACTTATCAATACTATTAAGAATATTGGGATAATTTGAAGATGGTTTTGGTTTTTGTTTTCAGCATGAAGGTAAAATGATTAGTGAAGCGGTATCTATTTTTAGGTCGATGCAATAGGCAGAGGTGGATATATTGTAAATGACCAGAATTATTGAGGAGAAGGGTTCGCAAACATGATTGCAGAGACATTTTTATAGACTATTGCCTTTTAAACAATATGAAGCCTTGCTGGAATTGTGATCTTGTATCATTTAGTCACTAAGCTGGGCTTTACAAATCCAAGAAAATACACAGTTTATACTAAATTATAACTGGTTAAAAAGCTCACACAATGTGAGCTTTTTCATCTTAAAAGAAGCGATTACGTATTTCGAAAATATTGTAAAATAATTTAGCATCTCTAGCCATTTTATTATTTGTCTTCATATAAGGCCGTAAGCAGTTTTGAAACAATTCATCACAATGTTTTGTACTACCGTATCGAGCATAGCATTCATCATGTTGCTTACAGCATGCATCTACAGCATTCGTTGGTGCACCTGGTCCTGAACAACCTGGTCCACAATATTTATAGCCTGGGTAACAATATTTATAGCCTGGGTAACAAAAACCAAGCTTACGCTGTCTGTTCATCGTCAAACTCCTTTCTAAAAGAAATAGTTATTATAAAATATGAAATTTTGAATTGAAAAAGGGGATTTAAAACTAGTAAAGGTGAAAAAATGAAGGGTAATACAGAATAATAATTTGTAAGGTTACTGTAAGCTTTAAAAAAAATAGGTGTAAGGATGGAAAGCTATGATAGCAATAGCACAATAAGATTAAGGGGCACAAGCAGCTGTCGATCCAATTCGGCTTGCCCAAGAGCTTCACTTATGCTAAAAAAGTTTGAAAGATAAGGAGTTTTACTGTATGAATTCATCCGTTTCACAAAAAGAAAGAATAGTTTCCTTAGATATTATTCGAGGATTAGCACTGTTTGGTATTTTATTTATTAATGTGGCTGCCTATCAGTTAATTGTAGAGGGAGGACCGATGCCTGACTATAGTGGAATAAATGGTCTAATCGATCGACTAATCGATATGTTTATTCAGAAGAAATTCTTTTCAATTTTTTCCTTCCTGTTTGGTGTAGGCTTTTATATTTTTGCTTCTCGTGCAGAAGCTCGGGGCGATAAACCAAAATGGCGTTTCGCAAGACGTTTATTAGCCTTGCTTTTAATAGGCATTATTCATATTTTTATTTTCTGGGGTTCAATTCTTGCCATTTATGCCGTAATAGGTTTCTTTTTATTACCTTTTTATAATGCAAAGGTTGCAACGATTGGTAAATGGCTCTTTGCATTTATAACTATTCATGTGCTTGGTATTCTGGGACAAATTTTTATGCCGAATAACGATGCTCTATCAACAGCATTTAGTTTAGTTGGAAATGATGCAGTAACTATTTTTATTATGTTTTTAACTGGTTTTTTAGTGGCAAAAGCAGGGTGGATTAATCATGTAAGTGACTATTCCAAACAAATAAAATGGGTACAATTTATAACATTCCCTTTCTTTATAGGAATCTCGATATGTATTTGGTTTGCGTCTCAAGGGGATAATGAAAATCTATCATTACTAATAGGCTTAGGGGTCATTCCAACCACTTATTTTTATTTAGCTTGTTTATTTACTATTTTAGAGAACGAAAAAATTGCTAAATTTCTTCAACCGATTGGAAGGGTTGGACAAATGGCGTTTACCAATTATTTAGCTCAAAGCTTTATTGGACTAGCGATTATATCTTTAATGGGACTAGAGGTTGTTTCACCCTCGGATACTGTGCTAATAGCAAGCCTAGTCTTTGTGATTCAAATAATCTTTAGCGTTATTTGGTTTAAATTCTTTAAAATGGGTCCGTTTGAAAAGGTATGGCGCTTTATGACATACGGAAGAAAGGGCACTACAAATAAAAAATAAAGCATGTAAAAAATCCCTAACAGCTAGTTTTTGAGACTGTTAGGGATTTTAATAATTAAGAGTTTCTTCTATTATATATGTGGTATTCTCTGAAGTGAATTAAAGCATTTCTGAAGTTGT
>NZ_DKJS01000048.1:0-5463 GCF_002455205.1 Lysinibacillus sp. UBA6686
CTTTTCTCCCCGAGCTGAGCGCTTTTCTTCTCGAGCCGAGCGCTTTTCTCGTTTACTTGAGCGTTCCTTTCCCCACTACCTGAGCCTTTTTCTCCATGAGCCGGGCATCCTTCTCACTACTTAAGTAGATTCGCTCAATCTAGCACACATCCAAATTTCCAGCATTTCTAGCATAACCTTATTTTAAGCCAAACAAAAAAAGCCTGAGGAACACTGTCGTAAACAGTATCTCCCAGGCTTTTATCCTTCCGTGTCACAAAACAATTTGTGGTTTTCTCTCGGACCAGACTAGCCAAGCTACGGAACCCTAGAAAACTATTATATGTTATTATGCCACTAGTATATCAAACTATTTAGTTAATTTCCACTGAAACATAGCCAACTTTTTCGACTAGTGCTTGTCCCTCCTCTGAAACAATCCAGTCGATAAATTTCTTTACATTCGAATTATCTGTTCCTGCTGTAACCGCATAAAATTCAGATACAAGGGGATATGTACCGTTACGAATATTTTCCCTTGTAGGCTCAATCCCATCAATGGACAATAATTTAATATCCTTGTTATTGACCATTTCCGTGGAATAAAATCGAAACGTGTAGCCAATAGCATTTTTATAATTACGATATTGAGATACCTCATGGATAATGCCCCCCATGCCTGTTGCAACATTTTCAGCAGGTGCTTCCATAATTGGTGTATCCCCCATAATTTTTTCTAATGCTGTTTGACTTCCGCTATCAGCTGGACGTTGAAAGGCACGAATCACATCATTTTTACCGCCAACTTCCTGCCAATTCGTAATTTGGCCAGCATATATTTGCTGAACTTGCCCCAGTGTTAAATTTTCTACAGTGTTCTTATGATTGACGAAAAAGACAAATGCCTCTCGTCCAATGGGAATCATATGAAAAGTAAGACCTTGCATCTCAGCCTGTCTTTTTTGGGATTCTGATGGTGCTGCTACAAAAATTAGATCCACATCTCCTGAGATTAAATTTTGATACGCTTCAGGTGTACGGCTTACCATTACTCTACTATCGTAATAAGGATAATCCCCCTTTGGATATGTAGCTTCTACAAAGGCAGCATAGAGTGGATACATTGCCGTTGCCCCATCTAAGCGTGGCAAAGGTTCAACGAGCTGCAATGAAGCTTTTCTGTCTAGCTTCATAACCTGATTAGATTCCGTAAATGGTTGATAGGCTGATACATCAATTTCAGCATCAACTGTTGGGATACTTATTTTATAGTAATGTTGAAGAGGCTCAACTAAGGCAAGGCATAGTGAAATCCCCATTATTCCAGCTAGCCAAATCTTACGCTTCTTTGTTGATAACCAATTAAAAATTATACAAATAAAAAGAACAAATAAACAAAGTGGAACGACAACTAGTAACCCTCTAAAATGTATTCCGCCCATTAACAATACATATAGACCAACTATCCCCGTAAAAAATAGTAATCCTATTAATACAAAAAACGTTTGCAGTAATTTCAAAAGCATTTTCCTACCTCCAAAAAGTGTAATTTTACACTATATATTTATAATAGGTTATTTGCGATAGATAGGCAACTATTTATTCTGAAAATTATGTTAAAATAAAACTTAAATACATCAAGGAGGTAAGTACATATGGCTATTGAAAAGGTAAAAAAGCATTTAGCACAATGGAATGTGGAACACAAAATACTGGAGCTAGAAGAAAGCTCTGCTACTGTGGAATTGGCGGCACAGGCACTTGGTTGTGAACCTGAACGTATTGCCAAGTCTTTATCATTTCTAGTGAACGATGGAGCGGTATTAATCGTTGCCGCGGGGGATGCGAAAATTGACAACGCTAAATTTAAAACTATCTTTGGTACAAAAGCAAAAATGCTAGCAAAAGATGAGGTTCTTGAAAAAATTGGACATGAAGTAGGAGGTGTTTGTCCTTTCGGTGTCAATGATGGTGTCGCTATTTATTTAGATGAATCTCTTAAACGTTTTACAACGGTATTCCCCGCATGTGGTAGTAGTAATTCTGCCATTGAGCTTACGATCTCTGAACTAGAAACCTACACACCTTACCAAGAATGGATAGATGTTTGCAAAGGCTGGAATGAATAATATAATTTTACTAATCGGTGAAACATTAAGGTCGTTTCATCGATTTTTTTGTAACTAAAAATAATATTTCAATATAATATATAATCCCTATTCATCTAATGCCTCTTAAAAAAGCATAGTTATAATCAAAAATAAAAGAAAAAATCCCTTTTGAAAAGCCCTTTTTTTCAGAAAAAAATATTTTTTCCTTTTGTATATCTAAAAAAAGTCAGTACGCACAACATCTCACTACCCATAAAATAATTTTTCACAAAAAATCTAATAGTTTTACTTTTTAAAAAAAGTGTTATAATCGCCAAGAATTTAAAATTTTCAACTTTGGAGGTTACTTTATGGTATTACGTGACTTTTTTATTTACTTATCAGAGAACAAATTATTAAATAGCGCTGCGCAAAAATATGGACTAAAAATGGGGGCCCAAAGCGTTGTTGCTGGCACAAGTCTTCCTGAAGTAGTGCAATCTATCAAAGAATTAAATAAAGCTAATATTTCTTGTACAGTTGATAATCTTGGCGAATTCGTATACGAAAAGTCAGAGGCAACGGCTGCAAAAAATAATATTTTAGCTGTAGTTCAGGCTATCCATGATGAACAGCTGGACGCACATATTTCACTTAAGCCTTCACAATTAGGTTTAGATATTGATTATGCATTTTGCTACGAAAACTTAAAAGAAATCGTGAAACTTGCCTATCAATATAATATTTTCGTGAATTTCGATATGGAAAACTACGAGCGTTTACACAGCTCATTTGAATTACTTGAGGAGTTACATAAGGAATTTGATAACGTTGGTACGGTTATTCAAGCTTACTTCTTTGAGTCAGAGGAAAATATTGAAAAATATAAAAACTTCCGTTTACGTATTGTAAAAGGTGCCTACAAAGAACCTGAAAATGTAGCTTATCAATCAAAAGGTGATATTGATCGTAACTACCTAAAGCTAATTGAATATCATTTATTGCATGGTAAGTTTACATCTATCGCTACACATGATCATAATGTAATTAATCATGTGAAACAATTTGTTAAACAACATAATATTTCAAATGACAAGTTTGAATTCCAAATGCTCTACGGCTTCCGCAAAGAAATGCAACTAGACCTTGCACGCGAAGGCTATAATTTCTGTACATATCTACCATTTGGTAACGATTGGTATGGATACTTTATGCGCCGTTTAGCAGAACGCCCTCAAAATGTAGCGCTTGTTACAAAACAAGTGTTTAATAAAAATACAAACTTGGCTATTGGCATAGGAGCAGCAGCATTTGCCCTCGGTCGCCTTTCAAAAAAACGAAAATAACACTAATTCAAGCAAGCTATCCGTCAATCTGGTAGTTTTATCCGTCACTTTTGGGAGCCTATCAGTCAGATTGATACTTCTATCCGTCATTTTGAACAATCTATCAAAAAAGCGAAAACATCGTTAATCAATGTTTTCGCTTTTCTTATTGAGCTTATAGTTTTTTACACGGTATTGTAAGCTTTGCCGACGTATCCCCAACGCAGCAGCCGTTTTGGAAATATTACCTTGATGAAAGTCTAATGCCTTCGAAATATAATATTCCTCTACCTCTTTCATATAGACGTCTAGTGGTCTTATGTCCTGCTGATTTTTGATAACAAATAAATCACTCGTAGAGACTTCTTTTTCGATTTCTTCACATGTACTTTGAATTTTCCACTTAAAATGGACAGGCAACATATGTGGTTCAACGATGGTTTCATTCGTAATGAGTGAGGTGATTTCATCCAATAGCACTTCTAATTCCTTTAAATTACCTGGCCAGTCATATTTTAAAAAGGTCTCTCGCACCTCATCTGAAAGTCCCTGGATAGATGAACCAAAGCTGTCACGATGCCTTTTGAAATAATCATCAATAAATGGCATAATATCTTCTTTTCGATCTCGTAAAGGTGGCACATAAATCGTGATACCCGAAAATAGTCGGTAAAGCTTTTTGGATAGCTCCTGCTTTTGAATTAAATCAATTGGATCTTTACCAACGCTAGCAATTAAAACATGCTGATGATTTGGATGATTATTGAAAAGCTCAACAATCTTTTCTTGAGCTTCTAGTGATAGATATTCAATTCGCTCAGCAAAAAAGGTGATTTTTTCCTTTTCAACAATATATTTTTCAAATTGCTTGAGCACTGTTTTCTCATCTCGTCTGCAAATTAGAGCAATAAACATATCATTTTGAACCTTTAGATCATGATGAATTCCTTCAGCCACCATATCAATACCAGTACCTGATTCTCCGATCAACACAACTGGCATTCTGCTTAGTGCAACAATCTTTGCTTTTTCTATGACATCCTTCATGACTGCCGATACAGCCGTAATAATATCAAATGTTAATGGTGCGCCATACCTTCTTAATGGCTGGTACATCATGTATTCAAGCTGTGTAATATCTCGGGCGATTTCCACAGCTCCCACTAAAATACCCTCATAGTGCAACGGATAAATATTGCTTATGTAGGTCACTTCTTGATTTTTTTTATTCCAATACGTTTTTTTCACATTCAGCACAGGCGTTTCTGAATTTAAGACCTTATAAATATCACTTTTTTCGATTTCGAAATCAATAATCTCTAAGGCTCGCCTCTCCTCGAACTCATCTTCGTTCACGCCCTCTAATTCCCTCATCTTTTTATTGTATATGAGTAGCTTGCCTTCCGTATCGACAACGCAAATTCCCATATCACCTTTTTCAATAACGTATTTATAAATACTTTGTAGTACATTATTATCCATCTTGCCCTCCTGTATTTCCTTAAGCCTATTCTAACACCAATACGAAAAACAGATGCAAAAATTTAAAAAAGTTTTAATATTTGAGTTGATTAACGCCAAATAATATTGCATTATATAATTATCACAATCTTATAAGGTGCATAATCATTTGGCACCTTATATCCACGGGAGGAAAATGACATGATTCCATACAAACACGAACCATTCACAGATTTTTCACAAGAAGCAAACTACAACGCTTACGTAGAGGCTTTAAATAAAGTTGAAGGCTACTTAGGTCAAGACTATCCACTTATTATCGGTGGCGAACGCATTACAACAGAAGATAAAATCGTTTCGTATAACCCTGCTAAGAAAACAGAAGTGATTGGTCGCGTATCAAAAGCAAGCAAAGACTTAGCTGAAAAAGCGATGCAAGCAGCAGATGAAACATTTAAAACTTGGAAAAAGGTAGATCCAGCTATTCGTGCAGATGTACTTTTCAAAGCAGCAGCGATTATTCGTCGTCGTAAACATGAATTCTCTGCCCTTTTAACAAAAGAAGCTGGGAAACCATGGGCAGAGGCAGATGCAGATACAGCAGAAGC
>NZ_DKJS01000010.1:0-13016 GCF_002455205.1 Lysinibacillus sp. UBA6686
ATACTTTTTAATTTGTCACCTTGATTTCATTAACATAATAGTATTTCAACAACATGAAACGTGCAAACGGTTTATGTTTGCACGCCCTTTTCTCATTAGAATGTAATGACAGCTTGTCTGCTGCGCTCAAGCTTATCAACTATTTCCTTACCTGTTTCATCCCATTTAATCATACGATAGTATGCATCATGATAGAAAATAAATCCATAGCCATTTGCTAGTGCTTCTTTCATAATACGTTCCTTTGCAAAAACACTTGTCATTGGATAATCATCATAGGCTAAAACCCATAATGGATTTTGATGTGCATGTGTTGGCATAATATCAGCCATATGCAACAGCACTTCACCGTTTTGAGTTAATTTAATGATGGCATGTCCATCACTATGACCACCAGTATGAATCATTTCTATACCAGGGACTACCTCCAGCGAACCTTCATACGTTTCAACTAAATGCTGTACAGGCTCCCAGTTTTCTTTCCAATACGTATTTTTTGAACGGACATTTGGCTCACGCATCTCATCCCATTCAGTTTTCGTCACGAAAATTTTAGCATTCGGGAAAGTTGGTACAAGTACATCATCTTCCCATTGCGTTAAACCACCAGCATGATCAAAATGCAAATGTGTCATTAATATTGCATCAATATCTGCCGTTGTTAATCCTAGCTCCTGTAGGCTATCCGCTAAAGTTGATTCTTCAGTAACGCCAAAATTACGAAGCTGCTTTTCATTTAATTTGTTAAAGCCAACACCTGTATCAACGAGGTAATTTTTCCCTTCAAATTGAATTAAAATTGGCTCGGTTGGTAACTCAATTTGATTCCTTTCGTTTACAGGATATTTACGTGACCAAAGTGGTTTTGGCACGACTCCAAACATAGCACCACCATCAAGGCAAGTGACACCCCCATTTAGCCATGATAATGACATATTGTGAAACTGTAACTGATCCATCCATACTCCCCCTATTTAGTAATGAATTGCGATTCTAGACGATAAATTGGCTGTCCTTTAGCAGAAAATTTCTGCTCATACTCAGTCATCACATTATCCTCAGGCATATTTGCATGTAGGTCGAGTGATACATACTTTAGTAACATACCATATTCAGACATACTAATTAATGAATACTCAAACAAACCGCGGTTGTCCGTTTTAAAATGGATTTCCCCATTATCCACTAAAATCGACTCATATAATTTCAAAAAATCCCCGTGCGTTAAACGTCGCTTCGCATGGCGTGTTTTTGGCCAAGGATCTGAGAAATTCAAATACACACGATCTACATCGTTTTTTGCAAAATATTTATATAAATCTGCGCCATTTACTTTTAATAATCGTAAATTCGCTGGAGATTTAGCCTCTAAAATTTTTTCCAATGCACATACAATGACACTGTCATAAAGCTCGATACCAATATAATTAATATCAGGATTTTGTAGGGCCATGCCAGTAACAAATTGTCCTTTCCCAGTACCTACCTCTATATGGATTGGATTATCGTTGCCGAAAGCAGCCTGCCATTTTCCTTTAAAGTCTTCAGGATTTGGAACAATCACCTCTGGATGACTCGTAATCATTTCCTCCGCCCAAGGCTTATTTCTTAATCTCAATTTTTTTCCTCATTTCTTTCATGTAAAATTATTGATTTTTTATAGTATAACGTATTACCATAAAATTCGCATAAAATTATTGCGAAATGATATTGTTCGTTTCTTCTGCTACAACCTGCCAAGCTTCACGTTGAACAGCACAATGAATGTTTATTCCCTGTCCTATTTCACCAATATAATTCCCATCTGTATGACAATCAATATGCTGTGATTGGAGCAATATTTCAAATGCATTACCTTGTAAAAATGTAATTTCTTTAAATTTAGTGTGCTTGCCAAAAAATACAGTAATAAACACAAGCAATAACTTAAGACGTGAAATACCATGAACGATTGTTAGCTCTATTTTCTCATCATTAGGTTTGGAGCAAGGAGAAATTTTCATGCCTCCTCCAAAATAAGGATGATTACTCATTGCAACAAACCATGTCTGCTTGAACTGCCATTGTTGATTGTTTGCACGAATGGTTACATCAAAGCGCTCAAAGCTAAATAAGCCTTTTACAACGGCTGCAGCATAGGATAACTTGCCAAGCCCTATTTTATTGAGATAAAACTTCAAACGAGATTTATTAATGTACTTTGTAACAAAAGCATCAAAGCCTACACCCGCATTATTAACAAATATCTCATGCTGAAGTTCTCCAAGCTGAATGGTACCAGCATCCATCGAAAGACTAGACATATTCCCCTGTATATAAGCTTCAATTTGTATAGCATTTTGAAAGGTTGTAAAGTATCGCGCGAAGTCATTTCCAGACCCGGCAGGCACTACACCAATAACTATATATTCATTATGTACAACACCACTTACAACCTCATGTATTGTGCCGTCCCCGCCAACAATAACAAATAGTTTTTTTGTTTGTGTATTTTGTGCCCAAAGTTGTGCAAGTTTCTGTCCATGTCCTTCATACTCTGTGAAGACAACTTGATAGTCGATGGTTAAATGGCGTTGAAGCTGACGCCAAACCTTTTTACCTTTTCCATTACCTGCTGCTTTATTCACAATAAATAATACTTGCATGCACTAATCCTCAGCTTGTTTAGAAGATTGTTGCCAAATATCTCGATTAAAGGATGTCGTTTGTACATTAGTTAAAATTGTTTGGGCAGCACGAATTTGCATATGCTTCATCGGAGAAGATACCTTTTTTAAATGCTCCATCCATCCACCATAATTTCGATAATCAATAAATTGTACACCATATGGTGATCCTGGATAATCAAAATAGCCATTACGCGTTAAAACAACCTTACGAATTGGCATGTCAATATTGTCCTGCTTAAATAATTGCGTTAATACAGACTCCATACGACTTAAATTAATCGTTGGATTCAGGACTTTGGAATCCTTTGTTCCCACCTTTTTAATCCAGAATCGATCACTGCCTCCTACATACACTGCCTGATTCTCCGCTTCTAATACGGTAATACAAATACATTCTGTCGGTGACATCAGTACAACATCAAGCTCTATAGGTGCTTTTCTGATTTGTAAAATTGGGTAATAAAAAAGTAAATAGTTATCAGGTAATTGTTGCAATAAATTACGTAGCAAAGAGTCACGCATAAAACGAGGGTCAACATATGATTTTTCACGTAATGTTGAGCTCGCCCATTTCATCTGAAAATGGAAAAATTGATCGATAAACATTCGTTTTAGTTCATGGATAGACTGTGGTGCATAAACAATTTGCGGTTCAAATGTTAATGTTGTCTCTTCTTCAGGAATACTGTCCTCATCACTGACTAATTCATTTGAAATTTCGAGTTGTTCAATATCTTCTTTTTCTTCTTTCTGACGACCAGCAAATAATTTTTTTAATACAGAAAAGCGCTCTTTTTCCTCAAAGGGTTCTTGTTCAGCAACAGAATCAGCATGTTGCCATTCAGTAATATCTTCTCCAAGCTCCCACTGTCGTTTGACACGCTCCCACTGGCTTTTCTTTAAACGTACAAATTGTGTAGGATATCTTGCTAAATCAATTTGATAGCGTGAAATATAGTCCTGTAATTTCACTAATTGTGCCATTTTACGGTCACTCCATTCTTACTTACCCTCTATGTAATTAACCTATTCTTTTGTGAATGTAGGAAGTTATCGCTTCGCCTTTATTACATCGACATTTGCTTTCCAAATATAAATTCCTATAGATTAATCTATCTTATTTATTTTACATGACGGTTCAGGAGAAAACATCCATAATTTGCTCTATAAAGAAAACTTCAATCAGCAAATGATTACTTTTCCACCCCTTATTCATTTTACGAGAAATCAATTTCACCCCATCGTAATTACGTCTAGGTTTTTTTGTGCTCACTCGAAAAGCTCAATGTCAAAATCTGTGACATACGCTAAGGGCCTGATTTAGGCATTTATACATCCGCACCCTCTATTTACTGAATCAAGATAAAAGAACTACCCTAATAGCTTGGTATAAACCAAAATTAGGGTAGTTCTCTCGAAATATTTACTTAGCATTCATTGAAAGCGGTAATTTAGCCTCAAAAGCTTGCTGTAATTTACGAGTCCATTCACCCGGAACTCCAGCACCAATTTGCTTGCCATCCACATCAATAACAGGGGTAACTTCAGAAGATACTGATGATACAATGATTTCATCCATTGTTAATAAGTCTGCCTTCGTCATCGGCTCCTCAATCACTGGTAAATTAATTTCTTCAGCGCATTTTAAAATCACTTGGCGAGTAATACCGTTTAAAATAAAGTTATTTGCCGGGTGTGTGTAAAGTTTACCATCTTTAATACCATAAACATTTGCAGATGAACATTCGGTAACAATATCTCCACGATGTAAAATAGCTTCATAGCAGCCTTTTTCAGATGCTTCCTGTTTTGCTAATACTGCACCAAGTAAATTTAATGATTTGATATCACAACGTAACCAACGAATGTCCTCAACAAAAGTCGCCTTTACTCCTTTTTCAAAATTTTCATAGGAGCGCTCACCAACTTTTACATTACCTGTTAATACGGCTGGGACACTTGCATCTGGGAAAATATGATTACGAGAAATTGCACCACGTGTGATTTGGAAGTAAACATGACCTGTATCTAAATTATTTTTTTCAATAAGTTCATGTAATAATTTGTGCAAAACGTCTTTTGTATAAGGAATGACTAGACGAATTTTTTCGGCACTCGCGTAGAAACGATCAATATGTTCTTGTGCTGTGAACATGTTTCCGTTATAAACTTTGATTACTTCATAAATTCCGTCACCAAATTGGTAACCTCTATCTTCAGGTGATACTGCAATAGACCCTTCTTCAACGATTTGATCATTCCATAATGAATATGCCATGTTTCGCTCATCCTTTTCATATTTGAATTATTTTTTTCCTGCAAGTTCAACAATTGCTTCAGCATAAATAGCTGCTGCTCTGACTAGGTTATCAACGACAACAAACTCATCTGCTCTATGCGCTACATCAGGTTCACCAGGGAATAACATACCAAATGCTACCCCCTTTTTCATCACACGTGCATACGTACCGCCGCCTGTAGAAAGTAGTGGTGTTTCATAATCACCTGTCTGACGTCTATAGATTTCTGTTAGTGTTTGAATGAATGGATCATGTTCACTTACATAGTGAGGTTTCGAGTTATCCTGAATATCTAATGAAAATCCCTTCGTCACAGTGAAGCGTTGTGCAGCCGTAATTTTTTTATCAAATGGATATGTGACAGCGTAACGCATACTGATTACCAAACTGCCGCCTTTAGCCACATCATAGCTTACAATGCCCGGATTTAATGTCGTTTTCCCGGACATTTCATCCTCAAATTGTAAATTTAAGTGATGACCATAATGATCTTGATAAAAAGCATCTGCAATAAAGCCGACAAATTGCTTACTTGCCTCTGTCGTCAATTCTTGTTGTAAAAATGCTGCAAGATAAACAGCCGCATTGACACCTTTTTCTGGCTCCATTGCATGGGCTGCTTTACCTTTGATAGTTATTATATAGCGAGAGCCCTCCATTAATAAAGTGCCTTCTAGCTGATTTTTGCTTAAAAATGTTTGAAAATTCTGTTCGAACTGTTGAGAAACAAACTGAACCTTTGCTTCTGCAAAATCAGGTACCATATTTGGGCGTTTTCCAGCATTAAATAGTAGTAGCTGTTCTTTCGTTTTATCACCTATTTTATTATGAGAGAACACAAGCTCTGCAATGCCCTTTTCAGCATTAATGAGCGGGAAATCTGCATCTGGTGCAAAGCCAATTGTTGGCATTTCCTCTTGTTTAAAGTAGTGGTCGACACAGCGGAAGCCTGTTTCTTCATCCGTACCGATAATCATACGTACTCTTTTATTAAGCTGAATGCCTGCATCTTTAATAAGTTTCATAGCCATCCATGCAGCTACTGTTGGACCTTTATCATCAATCGCACCGCGAGCATATAATTTTCCATCTGCAATGGTGCCGCTAAATGGTGGGTATGTCCAATCAGCTTCATCACCAATAGGAACAACATCAACATGACATAAAATTCCTAATAAATCTTCCCCAGCACCCATTTCAATATGTCCAGCATAATTATCAACATTTTTCGTTAATAGCCCTTCAGTCTGCCCTTTATCTAGCAACCATTCAAGCGCTTTAAGTGGACCATCACCAAATGGTACTTCAGAAGTGATCGTATCCTCATCAAGAACACTATTAATTTGCACAAGCTCCTGTAAATCTTGTATTAATTCATCTTGTCTTTCTTTTGCGGCCTGTAACCAATCCATATGATATACCTCCTCCAAATTATCAAATACGCCCCAGCGTAATTGCGTCTGGATTTTTCGAGCTCCTTTGAAAGCTCCTCTTTAAAATCCGTTAACATCCGCCGGGGACTTTAACCAACACGATGTTGTTTACCAGCCGTTTTCACAGGATGTAGATCTTAAGCCTGAGTTCCTATATTTTTACGAGCGTTTGTATGCTCGCTTAATAGGAAAAAAACACATTTATCCTGCCACCTCTAAAGGTGAGTGCATTCTGTACCTGCCGCTACGCTTTCTACAGTAAAGTTCTGCTAAATCAAGATAAACATATTTTACACTTTACAACATATAAAACAATCATCTTCCTGACAACTATTTTCAGTATTAACTATTAAGACTACCACATATAGCATGTTTTTCACGTATTTCCACAAAATACAGTATAAATTTTTTGTTTTTATTGTAAATTTCTCTTGCATTCACTAGAAAATCAACTAGTTTTTCTATATAATAAAGTTATCAGAATAATTGTTCTGAATATAAAAATAGAAAAGGGGATGTCTAAGGCAGCTACTTATCAGCCTAAGTGCACTCCGCACATATTGTCGTCCGCTAGTCTTTGCCAAGAGAATTAAGATGAAGGAGTGGTTCATTTAATGAAACCAACTACTGATCGAATGCTTAATCGTATTAAAGACGTGTACATGTTTATTTTAGACAAAGGAACCGTGTCTACACAGGATTTAGTCGAAGAGTTTAGTATCACTCCTCGCACCGTTCAAAGAGATTTGAACGTGTTAGCCTTTAACGATTTGGTTATGAGTCCAAGTCGAGGCAAATGGACAACGACGAAGAAAAAAGTAAAATTGACGTCTTAGTTTTACGTTGAGTACGTAAAGCATTGAGTATGGAAAAAGAATGGCCTTTCGTCGGGGTCATTCTTTTTTGTCCATCATTTTTTAGTCAATTGAAAACTCCTCATTTTACTGAAATTATTAAAAAGAAGGGGGAATTAAAGCCCCATTACACTCAACTATCTGAAAACGAAAGCACTCCATTTCACATACGTTTCTCACCATCGATCCTCATCTTCATTATTTTGACTATTTACAGTTGCTTAACAATCCGTTAAACTCGAAACATTCTACATGTTGAGAGGAGGATTTAATATGAAATTGTCTAAGATGTTTCATCCATTAGTTTGGATTATACTCGGCGGGACCATTTTCACACGTATTGCAAGCTTTATGGCAATGCCCTTTTTAGCTATCTATTTACATAATGAAATCGAAGCCTCCCCTTTACAAATCGGATTAACGATTGGAATTGCTCCACTTATCTCTACTGTTGGGGGATTTTTTGGTGGTTACCTAACTGATCGTTTCGGCAGAAAAAGTGTCATTCTGCTGACGATTTTTATTTGGAGTCTTGTGTTCTTTGGCTTTGCAACAGCTCATGAAGTATGGTTTTTTGTATTATTCAATGCTCTGAATGGACTTTGTCGTTCTTTCTTTGAACCTTCAACACAAGCATTAATGATTGATTTTACGCCTGCCGATAAACGAAAAAGATTATTTTCGCTTCGCTATACGGCAATTAATATAGCAGCAGTTATTGGTCCAATCATCGGTGTTTATATTGCTCAATTGTCTAGCCCAAGTATTCCATTTATGCTTACAGGAATTATGTATATTGTTTATGCTGTATTTTTATTTTTCGTACTGAATCGTTACGAAATGCAACAGCCAAAAGCTACAACACAAACAAAAATACTACAAACCTTTACTTTATTATTAACGAATCGTGTACTACTAAGCTTTATTTTTGGGGCTATTTTAATCAATATTGGCTATTCTCAATTCGATTCAACATTACCACAAGTGATTGAGCTTAAAATTGAAGATGGTACCAAACTCTATTCGTTACTCATCTCGCTAAATGCAGCGGTTGTTTTATTACTACAATTACCAATTAGTATTGTATCAGAACGTTTTTCATCCACCGCTACTCTTTTAGTAGGCATTCTGTTTTTTGCAATCGGACTATTATTGTTCGGCTTCTCCAATAACTATACGCTTTATATTATCGCGATGATTATCTTTACGATTGGTGAAATTTTTGCCTTCCCAACGATGAATGTCATGATTGATGAGATTGCACCTGATACACAAAAGGGAACTTATTTAGGGGCAGCGCAATTCAAAAATTTAGGAGGTTTTCTTGGACCAATTATCGGTGGCTGGCTGTTAACACATTACATTGACGCATTGTTTGTAGTAATTGCTGTTCTTGTATTATGTAGTTGCCTCTTCTATAAATCTAAGCTAAAGCCCCATGCATAAAAAATGCTCTATAGCTTGATTTTAAAAGCTATGGAGCACTTTTTATACTAGTAAACATTAGTGTAACTCTCTTCAACTTCTTCAAAGCTCGTGTATTGATCTTTGCCAGCATTTTTTGACTGATACAATGCCTTGTCCGCACGCTCAAACAAGCTTCTTTCTGACTCATCTAGATGATGACAAATGGCGCCTCCCATACTGACAGAGATGACAGACCATTGATCAATATTGACATTGTCTACATGCTTATAGTGACGAAATTTGCCCAATATTGAATGAGCTAACTGCCACATATTTTCCGACTTTGCGTCATACAAAACGATTGCAAATTCATCCCCACCAAACCTCACAACAAAGCCATCATTTCCAACCTCTTGTTTTAAAATCCTCGCAGTATCAATCAGAATTTTATCGCCAGCACCATGTCCAAACTGATCGTTCACTTGCTTGAAATTATCCAAATCTATCAATAATAAACCTGGCTGATTTGTCTTGCGTTTTCTTAATAGATTGTCCATTTTTCTAATATAAGTAGCTCGATTAAAGACATTTGTTAGCGGATCATATGTTGCAAGATGAATAGTTTTAGAAAGAATTTTGTTAATAACAATAAGCATAATGAAAGAAGTTCCTAACGCTATACAAAGCAATAGCCAAAACTGTTTTGTATTTTTAGATAGTGCCTCTAATTCTGTATAATTTCCGTATTTTACATATATAATCCTTTTCGTAGATTCACCACGAATTGTTTCAGCTTCATATGGTAAAAAACGATACTTTTCAATATAGCCATTTGAATATTTCTTTTGAAATTCCGTTGGCTTCATCGATTGTATAGCTAACTCAAAATGTTCTTGAAATATGGCTGGTTGATCCTTCACTGTAATTTTAACGGGATTTGAATCATCAAAGTAAACTCCCCCCGCATTTATTGTTTGCACTTCTAATAAATCTGTATATTTATCAACTAAATAGTCAGCAGTCTTCCCAAAATTAAAGGTTTGAAAGACGGGATCATTGAGTAAATCAATGCCTAGCTCTAACAAATATTTCTTATCAGATGTCCCTAAATACCCAAACTTCCGATATCCTCCAGTAGTCGTCGAGATATCTATACCATCATTATAATATTTTCCACTCGTTCGCCGTTCATCTAGTAAGGTAGAAAAACGCTTACAGCATAAGGAAAAATTTAACCCTTTATCTTTTTCAAAAGTTGTATAAATAACCGTATTGGATTGATCTATTATGTATACATCCATACCATACTCTTTTTTTATTTTCTGTAGATCCCAAGTTGCAACCTTTGGATTTTCTTCATAATATGTAACGAGCTTTCGGAGTGCTTGCTCCATCTTATCTGAAAGATTTTGATCAAAATAAAAATGCGCATTATCTACAGTTTGCATATCAGTTAAAATATGATTTTCAATTAACGCCCTATTCATGGCTTCTTGTTGTTCAATATCTGCCACTAGTATTTGTCTGTTTACATAAGAAATCACAGCAACCAATATTAGGGCGAAGGCAATTAAAGATATTAATAATTTAATTCTTAGGTTTTTCATGCACTTATCCTCTATTATTTTTCCAAAATCATTTTCTGAAGTTTTTTTGAAATTAGTACTAAAGACTAGATAACAATTTATTAAAAGTTACATTATATTATACAGTTACTAGTTTAAGAATGTATATAAAAATACCTCGATACTAATTTTTATTAGCATCGAGGTTTCTATTAATCCCTATTTTGTAAGGCTGTTAGTTCTTTTGTAGTTAATTCTCTATATTCCCCTAAATCTAAATTGTCATCTAGCTTAAGGCTTCCCATTGATAAACGCTTTAAATAGGTAACACGCTTACCAACTGACTCAAACATACGCTTCACCTGATGAAACTTACCTTCTTGAATGGTTAGCTCTATTTCTGATTGAAGGTCAGATTTTAAGATAATAAGCTTGCCTGGTTTTGTCACATAACCGTCGTCCAGCTCTACGCCCTGTGCAAATTTTTTGCAGTCTTCCTCTGTCACAAGTCCTTCTATTTGCGCATAATAAACTTTAGGCACGTGCTTTTTGGGAGACAATAAATTATGTGCTAGCTGACCGTCATTCGTTAACAGCAGCAACCCTTCTGTATCTTTATCTAAGCGCCCAACTGGAAAAGGCTGAAAATGTTGATGTAAGGGCTCTAACAAATCAATGACCGTCTCATCTCGTACATCCTCTGTTGCAGAAATAACGCCAGGAGGTTTATTCATCATAAAGTATACAAATTCTGTGTAAACAACACGTTCACCAAAAACGGAAACATCTTGTTTTTCAGGGTCTACATGCAATGCTGCATCCTTTACATATGCACCATCCACAGTTACTGCCTTTTGCTTAAGAAGCTGCTTCACTTCCTTGCGTGACCCATACCCCATATTTGCTAGTAATTTATCTAAACGCATAAATCCTCCTATTTAAATCCAAGTTTGTTCGTAATTTTTGTCAGTCGTTCACCGAGTAATTTTTGAGCTAAGCCTAGACGTAAAGATAAATAACCATATACCCCAACACCTACGCCAGCACAAATAACTGAGTAAACAAATGCAGAGAATTTTCCATCCACTGGT
This sequence comes from Lysinibacillus sp. UBA6686, assembly GCF_002455205.1. Lineage (NCBI taxonomy): Bacteria > Bacillati > Bacillota > Bacilli > Caryophanales > Bacillaceae > Lysinibacillus > Lysinibacillus sp. UBA6686. The sequence continues at coordinate 11,320 of NZ_DKJS01000010.1, forward strand.
CCGATCACAAAGCCTAGCAGCTTATGCACAATCAATACACTGATGACCATTGCTAGAGTCAAAAGAGAGATAAGCATGACACGGCGAAGAACCATCTCAGATTTGTAATTCAGTGCTTTTCTTAGTACTAGCATATTAATAATAATTGAAACCCCGTAGCCAATGGCTGTAGCAAGAATAGCTCCATCAGCCTCAATCCATCGAATTAAAGGTATGTTGATTGCTAGCTTGACAAAAATCCCTGATAACAGGCTGAAGACAATCCATTTCTGGAAGTCAATCCCCTGTAATAAAGCTGCTGTTACCTGGAACAATGCAAATAAAATAGCAACAGGCGCATAGTGAGCTAAAATGGTAGCCCCCATTTCACTTTCAGAATAGAGCATAAAGTATATTTCATTGGCTAACAATGAAATCCCCACTACAGCAGGCAATGTAATAAAAATTAATATTTGATAGGTTTTATCCATTGCATGTCGCAGTGATAAATATTCACCCTGTGTAAAATACTTAGTAATCGTTGGTACTAGTGCCATCGAAAAACCTGTAGCTAGCATAACCGGAATAATCACAACTTTATGTGTGGTGAAATTAATCATTGATAAATATTTATCGGTTACTTCTGCTAAGCCTATGGATGTCATTGCACCGTTAAACGTTAACATATCCACTAGCTGAAATAATGGATTGGCAACACCTACGAATACCATTGGAATGGAATACGTAATAACTTCTTTATAAATATTGGACATTGGCAGTTGGGTAGATGTAACACTTTGACTGCGCAATAAATTAAATTCAGGTTGGTATTTTTTCCAATAATAATAGAGTACCATCAACCCGCCAATAGCCCCGATAAAGGCCGCGAATACGGCAAAGGAAACGGCTGTTTGTGGTTTGCCATTAAAGACAACTACTACTAGGAACGATCCACCTAATAACACAACAATACGAACAATTTGTTCAACTAATTGCGAAACTGCTGTAGGTTCCATTTTGTCATAACCTTGGAAAAATCCACGCCAAAGACTCATAAATGGGACAACAATTAAAGCAAAGCTAACCCAACGAATCACGGAAGCAATTTGCTCGACTGTAAAAGCCTGCTCATCACTTTTTATGACAAGCCCCGCTATAGGTGTAGCTAATATAAAAAGGGCAATAAATGCGGCTAGACCAGTTATCATCATAATCAGTATGCCTGATTTCATAAGCTTGCGGCCTGATTGATAATCACCAAGTGCATTGTATTTAGAAACAAACTTAGATACAGCAATTGGCGCACCAGAGATGGCTACTGCTAGCATAATCGAATAGGGAATGTATGCATATTGATAGAGCGCAATATTTTCCTCGCCCACAATTGCATAAAACGGAAAAATATAAATTAATCCGAGTACCTTCGATAAAAACATCCCCATTGTTAATATCGCAGTACCTTTCATTAAATTGGACATTGTACCCATCCATTCATCATAAAATCAATAATTTCATCGTAACACATAGAATAAGCATTGGAAAATATTCACTATAATCAGATTTTTCGGTATCTGAGCGAGTTTTTTAACTGATAACTGCGGGTTTACTCGTTATCTAAGCAGTTCTAACTGACAACGGAGCGGGTTTACTTGGCACCCGAGCAGTTTTCACTGACAACGGATCAGGTTTACTTGGTACCCGAGCAGTTTTCACTGACA
>NZ_DKJS01000010.1:13201-94566 GCF_002455205.1 Lysinibacillus sp. UBA6686
GTTTTCACTGACAACGGAGCGGTTTTACTTGGCACCCGAGCAGTTTGGACTGACAACGGAGCGGGTTTACTTGGCACCCGAGCAGTTTTCACTGACAACGGAGCGGGTTTACTTGGTACCCGAGCAGTTCTGACTGGCAACGGAGCAATTTTATACAATACCCGAGCAATTCTAGCAGTCAACGGAACAGATTTACTCGTTACAAGTAAATTTAATTGCTTTCGCCACATGCAAACGCTGCCAAAGATAATTGTAAACAAGATATCATTTACGCCCCAGCGTAATTGCATAAACCACTTGTAATCTTAACATATTTATAGGTAAACAGACGCATTATTCTATCAAAAAGTTCTAGCTTTAGGCTAGTCCATCAAAAAGACAGTAAATTTATTTTTATTCTGATAATAAAATGCTCAAAATAATCGGTGGAGATTAAAAAACCTCCACCGACTCAGTAGCTATTTCATGTCTATAAAAAATTGTTTATACCATACTAAGAATACATAGGCAGTCCAAATATAGCGCCCACGATTTGCCTTACCTTCATAATGCTCATCGAGATAGCCTACTAATTGCTTTGTATCAAAGAATTTATTGGCAAAATCTGTTGTGAACATTTCTTTTACCATGTTGTAGTATTTCTCTTCACGTAGCCAATGACGGATTGGTACTGGGAAGCCTAGCTTTGGACGTTTTGCCCATTCCTCTGGTAATTCCTGATGAGCTGCTTGACGAAGCACATACTTCGTATCAATGTCGTTGACACGATATCTTGATGGAATGTTTTTCGCTAATTCCATTACTTCTTTATCTAAAAATGGTACACGTAATTCAATTGAATGCGCCATACTCATTTTATCTGCTTTTAATAAAATATCGCCAGGCATCCATAGATTTAAATCTAAGTACTGCATCTTTGTCACATCATCATCGCCAGGTACTTCATCATAGATACGCTTTGTTATGGACTTAACAGATGGACCATTTTTATAGTCTGGTTTTAATACATTTAATGCATCTTCTTCATCCCAGACAACCGCTTCACCTATAAAGCGTTCTTCGACTGATTGTCCACCTTTTATAAGGAAGTTTGTGTATTGATTTTTAGGTAATGCCTCTGCAAGACCTCGTAATGCCTTACGAATACCAAAAGGAATTTTTTCGTATTGTTGCATTTTACCTGAGTTTTGATACCATGAGTAGCCACCAAAAATTTCATCCGCTCCTTCACCTGAAAGGACAACTGTTACGTCCTTCGAAGCTAGCTCAGAAAGGAAATAAAGTGGTACAGAAGATGGATTGGATTGTGGCTCGTCCATATGCCATTGAATTTTTGGTAAAGCCTCAAAGCATTCATCAGCTGATATATATTTACGCTCATTTTGAATGTTTAATGTATCTGATAAATCTTTTGCTAAGTTTGTTTCATTAAACATATCTTCATAGTCAGAAAAACCAACAGAGAAGGACTTATCAGGACGCAGTAATGCCGTTATATAGCTTGAATCAATTCCTCCTGATAGGAATGAACCAACCTTTACATCGCTGATTTGATGTGCTTCTACTGATTCTCTTACTGTAGAACGAATGTCTTCTACATATTTTTCAATTGGTGCCTCTTTCGCATGGAATTTTTTATCCCAGTACTGCACGATTTTCTTTTTCCCATTTTGAATTAACATATAATGCGCTGGTGGTAGTTTAAACACACCTTTAAAGAAAGTTTCATCCATTGACGAATATTGGAAAGTTAAATATGGACGAAGGGCATTTTTATTTAATTCTTTAATAAAGGATGGGTGGGGTAAGAAGGATTTAATTTCTGAACCGAAAATAAAGGTTCCATCTGTTGTATTCTCTGAGTAATACAACGGCTTAATACCAAAACCATCACGGGCAATAAATTGTAAATCATTCTTTTTATCCCAAATGCAGAATGCAAACATACCTCGTAATTGTTTAACAAACTCTACACCATATTCTACATAACCATNNTATCAGATTGTGTTTTAAATGTATGTCCTTTAGCAATTAAATCTTCACGTAGCGCTTGGAAATTAAAGATTTCTCCATTAAATACAAGCACAATATTACCATCTGCACTGTACAATGGTTGATTTGCCACATCTGACAAGTCGATAATACTTAATCGTCGGAATCCCAACGTAACTTTATCGTCACTGTGAATACCACCGCTATCTGGTCCACGGTGAATAATTGTATTCATCATATTTTCAATCGTTTGATGATGATCGATTACATTTGTTCCATTAATATAGCCTATAAATCCGCACATTCTATTTTTCACCTCATAATTTAGTGCATAACCTTTTCCATAATAGCACGAATAGACGTTCATTTCATGCTGACAACACAGAAAAAAAAACTTTCATCGGGTAGCCTGTTTTACATAGATAATCGTATTCCGATTCTTGAATTAACAAAAAACTAACTTTTCATCGGTTTAGATGAGATAAGGAATTATAAAACACTTTCGTATTATTTTCAATGTGAAAGAAGCCCCTCTATATAGACTTCATGTATAATAGGAAGGATTCCTAATTTGAACAGAAAGTGAGTTTCTATATATGTATGATGTAATTGTGATAGGTGGAGGTCCCTCAGGCTTAATGGCTGCAATCGCTGCTGGAGAACGAAAAAAGAAAGTATTACTAGTAGAAAAAGGGAATAAGCTTGGTAAAAAGCTTGCTATTTCTGGTGGGGGTCGCTGTAATGTGACAAATCGTTTACCTATAGAAGAAATTGTTAAACATATACCAGGTAATGGGCGGTTTTTATATAGCCCATTCACAGTTTATAATAATGAGGATATTATTGCCTTTTTTGAAGGGCTTGGTGTTGCCCTAAAAGAGGAGGATCATGGGCGTATGTTTCCCGTGTCTAACCGCGCGCAAGATGTTGTTGACGCATTAATCCGTCAATTACAGCGTTTGCATGTAGAGGTTCGGTTAAATACCCCTGTCAGTAAGCTTTTAATGGATGAGGAAAAAATTCTTGGTGTACGCATTGCAGACGGTTTAGAAGTCCGTAGCGAGGCTGTAATAGTGGCTGTGGGTGGAAAAGCGGTTCCACAAACAGGCTCAACTGGTGATGGTTATCCATGGGCAGAGCGCGCAGGTCATACAATTACAACGTTATTCCCTACAGAGGTTCCTGTGCTTTCGAAGGAAGACTTTATACAAAATCGTGAGCTTCAGGGGCTGGCTTTACGAGAGGTTGCTGTTTCGGTTTTAAATAAAAAAGGTAAAGTGCTCGTAACCCATCAAATGGACATGCTCTTTACTCATTTCGGATTAAGTGGTCCTGCTATTTTACGCTGTAGCCAATTTATCGTAAAAGAATTAATGAAAACTGGCTATGAACCAGTGACAATCCGTATTCAAACACTTGTCCATTATAATGAAGAAACATGTCTGCAATCCTTAAATAAGCTATGGAAAGAAGATCCAAAGAGAGCGGTTAAAAACGTATGGAAAGGAATAGCCCCTGAACGATGGCTATTGTTTTTATGTGAACGTGCTGGCATTGATGTACAAATGACAGGCACTGAAATAGCACAGGAAAAAATTCGCCATTTAGCTCATTTGCTTGTCCATTTTACGATGACTGTAAGTGGAACACAATCTCTTGAAAAGGCATTTGTCACTGGTGGGGGTATTTCTGTTAAAGAAATAGAGCCGAAGACAATGGCCTCTAAGAAAAAGAATGGTTTATTCTTCTGCGGTGAAATCCTTGATATTCATGGCTATACAGGAGGCTATAATATTACATCTGCACTTGTTACCGGACGTATTGCTGGAATGAACGCAGGACTGAAATAATTTTCCACGCGAATAAGACACTTCTTATCATTGAAAAACGTGTCCTGAATAATTAGGACACGCTTTTTTTAGCTTTCGCTAGACATATAAACTTCCTCAAATGGTTGAATAATGACAAAACCTTCACCTGAAAATGCCATTTGAATGGATTCGCCACTTCCTCGACCGATAAATGTACGGAAGCTGATATCTGTTTTAAACTCAGGTGCTAAATTACCTGACCATGCTACTGTGGCATGAGGATCGGTATATACCGTCTCACCTGGGCGTACTAATAGTGTTAAAGGTTCAAAATGGGTGGTAATGGCTACCTTCCCTGTTCCTTTTAAAGTTACATTAAACAATCCGCCTGACATGATACCTGCCATTTTACGCATTAAATGAATATCCCAATCGATGCTTGGTTCAAATGCAAGCAAATCATTGCCATTGACGCAAATACTTTCATTTTTCAAATCGAAAATCGTAACCTTCTTCCCTTGATCAGCTAAATAAAGTCGCCCTTTACCTTTTGCCTTCATAAGCTGTGTTCCTTCACCTGTTAGTGCCTTTTTAAACATTTTTCCTAATCCATGCTCCAGTACACGCTCTCGCTCAAACTTAATGTCGCCTATGTAAGAAATCATAGCGCCCATTTTAGACCAAACCTCTCCATCTAAATTGATCTCTAGTACACGTTCCGTTTCTAGCTCAAAATAATCGTTTTCATTATCATCCTGCTGTGTTTTATTGATGAACTCATGTAAAGAAAATTTCCCCATCTTCTATCACTCCTTATTACCTTACATACGCTTTAGTCGAGGAAAAGATTCAACATTTCAACAATAGCTAAAATGTTGCTCCTAACTTCTATAGTTTGCTTTTCGTTTCGAAATTGCTCTTTTGGTAGCGAAATCACTTTATTTCCCGCAATGTTATTGACATTAGACAACCTCTGTTATACATTAAACAAAGATTAATCTATTGTTATATAACAATCGCTACAACAAAAAAACCATACAAGCATCATGTGCGAAATGATACTTATATGGTCAAGACCTAGTACCTTCAAGTGCGAATTGAAAGTAACGTTTATTGTGTAGCGGAGACGTCTCCAACATTTTGTGCTGCTGCTTTTAAAGCTGTTCGTTTACGTACATCTGCACGTAATGTTAATGAAATAATTAATGATGCTGCGATTAACCCAGCAAATACATAGAATACTGGAATGTAACTTCCATAAGCATTTTTAATTGTGCTCACCAGTAAAGGACCAAAAATACCGCCTAATGACCAAGTCGTTAATAAATAACCATGAATAACACCTAGTTGCTTTGTACCAAATAAATCACTTGCAAATGCAGGTAAATTCGAGAAGCCACCACCATAGCAACTAACAACTAAGAAAATAAGTGCTTGGAAAAGTATCACGTTCGTCGTATGTGGTAACACAATAAATGTAATTAACTGTGCCGTAAAGAAAATAACAAAGACGTTCGAACGACCAATATAGTCAGACACAGCCGCCCAAATTAAACGACCACCACCGTTAAATAACCCCATAATACCTACCATTGCTGCAGCTCCCGCAACTGATAATCCCACAATTTCTTGGGCCATTGGAGAGGCGACAGAAATCATCATAATCCCTGCTGTTACATTGACTAAATGCATTGACCATAGCATCCAGAAATGCTTTGTTTTAACAGCCTCACGAGCAGACATAACTGCTAAATCTTTTTTTACTACTTCTTTACCACCATTTGCAGCAGCCTTCATGTTTGCTGGCATATAGTCAGGTGCAGGCGGTGCAATATATAAAGCCCCTAAAATCATTAACGTGAAATAACTTGCCCCTAAAATAAAGTATGTTGTAGAAATTCCTACAGCCTCCATTAAGTTTGCTGCTACTGGTGCTGTAATTAATGCTCCAGATCCAAATCCAAGTACAGCCATACCTGTTGCCAAGCCTCTACGGTCTGGAAACCATTTTACTAATGTTGATACAGGCGCAATATAGCCTATCCCCATACCTAATCCACTTAGCACGCCATATGTTAACCAATACAATGTTACAGAATCCATTGAAATTGCTACACCAGCACCAGCTTGTCCCGCCCCAAATAGAACAGCTGCTACCATCGCAGATTTACGTGGCCCCAATTTTTCTACTAAACTACCAAATAGTGCGGCTGAAAAACCCGCAAGCCCCATCATAATCGTAAAGGCAACCGTTACCTTTGTTTCACTCCATCCCATCTCTGTGACAATCGGTAGCTTGTATACACTGTATGCATAAGCTCCACCGATTGAAAGGTGAATAGCGATTGCAGATAATGCAATTAACCATCTATTTTTATTCATAAATTCTCATTTCTCCCCTCTTTTGCTACCTGTGAAAATTCTATGAACGTCCATGTAAAACAATTTACCACTTAGAATTATTCAAATGCAAGATGTTTTTCTAAAAAATATTATTTCTCCAAAAAGTATTTTCTTTATCAGCGTATTATATCTCCGTCATAAATCCTACAGCCTCTAAGTGAAACAACGCTTATCAAAGAGAAATCGCAACATATTTTAGATAATAATATTTTTCTACTCTATTATCTCCATAACTTAAAATTATTTAAAAATAATTTTATTTGTGCATATATTCACATTCTCATGGCGTATATTACTCTTTTTTCGATTAGAATATTGACCACATTTCTCTCGAATAACAACATAATCAAATTTTTATCATAGAGAAATATTAAGAACGAAAGAGAATTTTAAAACTAAAATGCACAAAATTTATCTACACAAAGTGGAAGTAAAAAAGAAATCTAGTTATCAATTTTCCCTTTTTCTAGTTTAATATCCAAATAATTATAATGCATGTTTTGTATATTCCATTTCGAATAATCTTTTCTTATTCATTTTTATTATTCAAATATAAATTTTTCTTTAGGAAACAAGGGATACTCCTCTCCTCCTCATAATCAAATGATGCTATATAAAGTAATAAGAAAGCACTGTGTTTAATTACATCCACAAATTTGTTATAGTACACAAATGAAAACAGTACTTTTCAACTAAAGTTGTATTACAACAAACTAATTATTTATGTTAATTTATAATAGAATGAAATTCCTAGTTTGGTCCTCCCATGTACTCTTATCATTTTTTTACAAGAATTGTTCGTTCATCTAAGATTCATTGTCTTACAATTATCTTTATTTAAAGAGGTGTTGAATTAAGTAAAGGGGGTACTCCTATTCCTTTCACATTCCTATGAAAAATATTTCTTTACGACTAAAAATGTTTATTTTTTCATTCATAATTGTTATTTTTTCAATTGCCACAAGTGGAGCTATCATGATTCATAATCTTGGAGGAGCTTTTGAAAAAGAGTTTGGTGCACGAGCGATCGCAATTGCAAGAACTGTATCACAGCTTACAGATGTTCAAAATAATGTAGGCAAGCCGGCTGGTTTTGAAATTATTCAACCAATTGCAGAGCGTATTCGCTTAACAACTGATGTAGATTATATTGTGATTATTGATATGAATCGAATTCGTTATTCACACCCATCAGAAAGTAAGCTAGGTACAGTCTTTGAAGGTGGAGACGAAATAGAAGCCTTTTCTCAGCATGAGTATATATCGAAGGCAAGAGGTGTTTTAGGATATTCTATCAGAGCATTCGTACCTATAATGAATGAAGAAGGTACAAGGCAAGTTGGTGTTATTACTGTCGGATTACTTGCACCAAAATGGTATAACCTTGTAGATGAATATCAATTTGATATCCTGATGTCTCTTTTTTGGGGATTAATCATCGGCTTAGGTGGGTCTGTATGGGTTGCCAATCATTTAAAGCGCCAAACCTTTAATTTGGAGCCTTACGAAATAGCCCGATTAGTAGAAGAACGGTCTGGTATTATTCAAGCGATGGATATCGGGATCTTAGCAACTGATGAAAGCGGTAATGTCACCTTTATTAATCGTTTAGCAAGGCAATATACACATTTCTTCGGACAGAAGATTTCTAGAAAAGCTTTGTTTAAAGGAACCTGGCTCGCAGAGGATACGCTACAACAGCATGAAGTATATAGACCTCTATTGATGTTTGAGCAAATGTACTTAGTTCGCACCTTTCCTATTCGTATCATGGAACAAAATGCTGGCTACCTTATTATGCTAACCGATCGAAAAGAAGCAAATATGTTAGCTGAAGAATTAACTGGCATAAAAATACTAGTGGATTCATTACGTGCTCAGCAACATGAATATATGAATCGCTTACATAGTATTGCAGGATTAATACAATTGGAACGGGATGATGATGCTCTAAGCTTGATTATTGATGAAATTACAGATGAGGAAGAGATTATTCAAAGCTTGCATGACAAGATTCATGATTATTCGATTCAAGGATTATTACTTGGTAAATTTTCACGTGCAAAAGAGCTTGGTGTGGAGCTGACAATTGATGAGGACTCAAAGCTCGTTGATTTTATGAGTGGTTTTTCCAGTGGTGACATGGTAACTATTATTGGTAACTTATTGGACAATGCAATGGAAGCATGCTTTGAATGTGCTCATAAAGATGTTCATATTACATTAATTGGCCATAAACATCATTTATTCATTGAAGTACAGGATAGTGGTAAGGGAATTACTGGTTTGCCAAACCGGATTTTCGATTATGGCTTTAGCACAAAACAAAAGGATGGTCATGGTATTGGACTTGCTCTTGTGAAACAGATTGTGGAATCAAACAATGGAATTATTCTAGTAGAATCAACCGTCAATGTTGGAACAATCATTACAATAGAAGTAGGGGTGACTGAAGAACAATGAGTAATCTTTCAGTGTTTATCGTAGAAGACGATCCAATGGTACTTGAAGTAAATAAAGGGTTTTTAAATAAATTGAATGGTTTTCAGCTCGTGGGTGAATCAGTCAATGGTCGTGAAGCCTATGACAAAATTATAAGAAAGAAGCCAAATCTAATTTTACTCGATATGTTTTTACCAGATATGACAGGCATGGAACTATTCTTAAAGCTTCGTGCAGAACGTGTCCCCTCGGATATTATTATGATTACTGCTGCAAGAGATGCGCCAACAGTTCAGGAGGCACTTCGACTGGGAGCCATCGACTATCTCATCAAGCCATTTCGTTTTGATCGCTTTGAAAAAGCATTGCAGCAATACAAAAGCTCTACCAAAAAGCTACAAAGCTCGCAGGCATTTAATCAAGAGGACATCGACAAATGGCTAGGAATACAGCATGAAACAACGGAGCTTCCCAAGGGACTAAACACGATAACAATGCAACAGATTCTTGATTATTTAACGACACACCGTGCAGCTATTACCTCAGAGCAGCTAGCTCAAAATGTCGGAATGGCCAGAGTAACTGTGCGTAAATACTTGGATTTTTTGGCTACTAAGGGAACTGTCTCGATTGAATTACAATACGGGACAGTAGGTCGTCCGACAAAATACTATTCCATTAAGTAGAAAAAGATTTAGTTTATTAACTAAATAGCAAGAATCTGCCCTTCCTCGAATATATTCCAATTCCTACATAAGATTGAAATGTATTCTGTTAGCTTGTATCAAGGAATAAGGCAGGTTCTTTTTCTTTACAGATTTTTAATAAGGATTTCTTTTGGATCTGTTTTGTAACAGTTTTTTAAAATAACAAATTGTTATATACCATAAATACCAAAATGTCCATTAAAACCATAATATTGAGTATTTAATGAAATGAACTACAATGAAAATCGTTCACATCTTATAGAGATTAGGGGTGAATTTGTATGTGGAGTAATCGTTTTGCACGCAGTTTTGTTAGCGTTCTCATTTTCATAACAATTCTGTTAGTTTCATGTCAGGAAGACGTTTACCCTACCGACAATGAGCAGTTAAGTCATGAGGAACAAATCGTTATTCGATTTTCACATGTAGTTGGTGAAAATACACCGAAAGGAATGGCAGCCGTAAAATTCGCAGAGCTAATCAAAGAACGTAGTAATGGACATGTCGAGATTCAAGTGTTTCCAAATGGGGTTCTTTATAAAGATGGCGAAGAAATGAATGCATTATTACGTGGGGATATTCAAATGATTGCCCCTGCTATTTCAAAAATTACAACGCTTGTACCAGAGTGGTCAGTTATGGATCTACCCTATGCATTTAAAAATGCAGATGAAGTGCATACATATGTCAACAGTGATGTTGGTCAATCGTTAATGACAAAATTAAATGCTCATAATCTATTTTCCATGGGCGTTTGGGATAGTGGATTTAAGCAATTTAGTAATAGTATTCGACCTATAGAAACTGTGCAAGATTTGAATGGCTTGCGTATGAGGATTATGCCAAGTGATGTTTTATCTGAACAGTTTTCCATTGTTGGGGCCTATCCAAAACGCATTGACTTCAATACTGTTTTTCATCAACTACAAAGAGGCAATGTCGATGGTCAGGAAAATACGCTGACAAACATTACAAGCAAAAATTTACATTCACTACAAGACTACTTAACGATTAGTAACCATGGCTATCTTGGTTATTTACTGCTAATGAATCATGAATTTTGGAATTCCCTACCAGAAGATGTGCAAACTCTGCTCATAGAAACACTAAAGGAAGTACAAGAATGGGAATGGCAACTTGCAGAAAATTTAACAGCAGAGCGACTTGAAGAAATGGAAGCATGTGATTGCATTAAAATCTACAATTTATCAGATGAAGAGAAGGAAGAATGGGAATCTGCATTCGAGCCTGTTTATCGCTATTATGCAGAAAACTATGGGAAAAAATATATCCAAGCACTTCCTAAAAATCAATCACAACACTAGCATGGGTTAAAAAGGTTCACCTTTTAACTATAATCATAACATTTAGGGGGATATGTAATGAAAAAATGGCTTTTCATGTCACTTATGGCTGTACTAGTTTTAGCACTTGCAGCTTGTAGTGGTGACAAAAAAGAAACATCTGCACCAGCAGCTGAGGGTGATGGCGGATATACTAAGGACAAACCGCTTGTTATTAAATTCTCACATGTAACATCAATTGATAGTGTAAAAGGAAAAGCAGCTGATGCTTTTGCGAAATTAGTAGATGAAAAAACAGAAGGTAAAGTAAAAGTTGAAGTTTACCCTTCTTCACAATTATATGGGGATAATGATGAACTAGATGCGCTAGTATCTGGAAATGTTCATATGATTGCTCCTTCTGTAACAAAAATGGTTAAAATCGACCCACGTTGGCAATATGTTGATATGCCTTATCTATTTGAGAACGAAGAGCACGTACGTAAATTCTTTACTTCTGACGTAGCTAAAACAATTCTTGAATCGAATCAATTAGCAGCAAATGATATTAAAGGTTTAGTATTCTGGGAAAATGGCTTTAAACATTTCTCAAATAACAAGCATCCACTTGAAAAAGTAGAAGATTTTAAAGGATTGAAATTCCGTGCACAAGCAGGAAAAGTATTAGAAGCTCAATTTAAAGCGCTAAATGCCGGCTCTGCAACAATTGCATTTGGTGAAACATATGCTGCCTTACAACAAGGAACAGTTGATGGACAAGAAAATACATTCAACAACTTTGATACACAAAAATACCAAGAAGTTCAAAAATATTTCTCAGTATCTGAACATGGTCGCCTTGACTATGCAATCTTTGTTAACAAATCATTCTGGGAGAAAATTCCTGCTGATTTATTAACAGCAGTGGAAGAATCATTAGATGAAGCAACGAAACTAGCTTGGGATTTAGCTGCTGATGAAAATGCAAAATCATTCGAGAACATTAAAAACTCTGGTATTGAAGTTCTTGAGTTAACGACTGAACAAAAAGAAGCTATTAAAGCAAAACTTGAACCAGTATATGAAGAGTTTGGTGAAGTGATCACTGAAGAATTAATTAATGGTATTCGTGATCTAAAATAACGTAATTTTGGGTTATTAAAAAATCTTTCTATTCGGGGAATTAAATCGTTTAAATAAGAATCTGCTCATTTTCACGGATAAGCCACAGGGTTCATCATACAGATGAGCCTTGTAGGTATAATCCGCAGAATTCATGCAGATTCTTTTTCAAAATCCGTGCCATCCGTAGGGAATTGAGGTCAACATTATACACTACGCTTTGGCACAGTAAAGATCTGCTGAATAAAGATGGGGAATTATTGAATTTTAATAAATCGCTTACACAAAACCTGTACGAACGGGTGCTAAGACGCTCACTACAAGCAGCAACATTACTATAGTGGGAGATTAAGCACCCGTTTGTACTTAAATGATGAATAATCATCATTCCCTTTTCAAATATATACATGAAGGAGGCAATTGAATGAAGGCCTTACATAAAATCTGGGGCTATTTAGAAGAAATCCTAGCTGGAATCTTTTTTGTAGCAGGTGTAGTTCTTATTTTTTATGGCGTAATTATGCGTTACATATTCAATGAACCGCAAGCATGGGTAGAGGAATTAGCTCGTTATTCAATTATTTGGGGTACATTTCTAGGATTTGGCTTAGCCCTTCGCCACAATCAACATATTCAAGTAGATATTTTATACGATAAATTAAAGCCTTCTATGAAACGTGTACTGGATTTAGTAGCAACTGGGTTAAGCATTGCCTTTTGTTTAATTTATACGTATTACGGCTTTGTTTTAGTAGAAAACCGTTATACATCAGGCATGGTATCACTTGATATTGGGATACCAATGTGGATTGTATACTTAGTTTTACCGATTTCAGGCCTTTTATTTTTACTAAGATTCGTAGAAAGATTAATCAACATTCTACGAGGAAAGGACGAAGAATATGCTAATCCTCTTACTTAGTTTCTTTTTATTACTATTCCTACGAGTACCGGTCGCGATTAGTTTAGCACTATCGACAATTCTTGTGTTCTTCCAAATTGATTTTAATATGAATATGATTCCTCAGCGTATTTTTACTGCACTAGATTCGTTCCCGATGATGGCAATTCCAGGCTTCGTCCTTGCGGGGGTATTAATGGCGCGTGGCGGAATTTCAAAATATCTTATTGAAGCCTTACGTGCATGGATTGGCCATCTTCCTGGAGGTCTTGCTGTTGTAACAATCATCGCCTGTGCTATTTTCGCAGCGATTTCAGGCTCTTCACCTGCAACGGCTGCTGCAATTGGTTCTATCATGATTCCTGCGATGATTTCTGCTGGCTATAAGAAGCGCTACTCTATGGGGCTTGTTGCCGCTGGTGGTACATTAGGTATTTTAATTCCACCAAGTGTACCGCTAATTATTTATGGTATTACATCAGAGCAATCCATTGGTGAATTATTTATGGCTGGTGTTATTCCAGGACTTGCATTAACAGGCATTTTAATAGTGGCAGCTATTTTTTATGCGAAACGCAATGGTTTTAAAGGAGATGCACCAGCTTCTTGGAGTGAGCGTGGTCGTAAATCTTTAAAAGCAATTTGGGGTGCATTTTTACCATTTTTAATTTTAGGAACAATCTATTCAGGGGTTGTAACACCAACTGAATCAGCCGTTATTGCCGTTTTCTATGGTCTTATCGTATCCCTGTTTATCTATCGAGAAATGAAGCTAAAGGATTTCCGGGAGGTCTTGGTAGAGTCCATTAATATTACAGCCATGATTTTCTTAATTATCGGTGCTGCTTCATTATTTGGACTATATTTAACAAATGCACAAGTACCACAGCAGGTTGGCGCATGGATTGCCGAAAGTGATATGAACAAGTGGATATTCATGATAATTGTTAATATTCTATTCTTTGTTATGGGGATGTTCTTAGAGGCTGTATCCATTATTTTAATTACTTTGCCAATTCTATTACCGATTCTAGCACATTTCGATATTAACCTGATTCACTTTGCTATTATTATGACAATTAACATGGAGCTTGGCATGATTACACCGCCAGTGGGACTGAATCTCTTTGTCGTAAGTGGAATTGCTAAAGAAAAGCTAGGCGAGGTTGTAAAAGGGGTCATTCCTTTTATCGTTTTAATGATTATTTTCTTAGGTTTAGTGGTTTTATTGCCACAATTATCACTTTGGTTACCAGAGCAAATGAAATAAGGGCCTCTCTATGGAATCATTGACAAAGAGGTATTCGATTAAGGATCGCCAATTTTGGACAATTGTGATTAGCTTAGGAGGAGCTTCGGTGTTTGTATTTGCAGCAATGTACTCAGTACAGCCGCTGCTCCCCTTTTTTACAGAGCAATTTCAAATTTCTGTCTCCACTGCAAGTCTGGCCATGTCTGTAACAACTTTATCCGTAATTATCGGGTTAATTGTTTTAGGTTTTTTATCTGATCGATATGGACGAGTCCTGTTTATTCGACTTTCGATTGTTTTAACGATTATCCCTTTTCTCTTAATGCCTTTAACGGATTCTTTTTCTATGATTATTTTTTTGCGTTTTATCCAAGGCTTTGCGATTGCTGGTGTGCCCGCAGCAGCACTTGCCTATATCAGTGAAGAAATAAATCAACAATCAATGGGCTTTGCAACAGCACTTTACATTTCCTGTAATGCTCTAGGTGGAACAATTGGTCGTCTGATGATGGGCTATCTGACAGAAAATAAATCTTGGGAGGTTGCATTTTTCTCTTTAGCACTTTTGGGTGGCATTATATTCATTCTAGTGTGGCTTACCCTTCCAAAATCAAGAAATTTTTCAGTCCATCAGCGTACTATTCAAAAGGATTTACATGGTTTTTGGCTGCATTTAAAAAATCCAAATTTATTAATTCTTTTTGGATTTGGGATCATTTTGCAGCTATCTTTTACAGGAATGTGGTCATTTATCCCGTACTATTTAGCTGAACCACCGTTCTTATTATCGTTAAAAACGATTTCCTTTATTTTTTTAGCATATGGCTTAGGAATTATTGGTTCGCCAATTGCTAACTCCCTTGCAGGTAAAGTCGGCATCAATATGATCCGAACATTTGGAGTACTTCTATTAGTGTGCGGGATTTTATTAACGTTAAGCTCCTCCCTTATGATGATTATTGTTGGGCTCTGTATTGCATGCTTAGGTTTTTTCACCGCTCATGCCTTAACCTCTGCAACAGTTAGCCGGACAGCGATTCATCAAAAGGGGCTTGCATCCAGTTTATATCTCGTTTCTTATTATATAGGTGTTGCATCAGGTAGTACTTTACTCAGTCCAATCTGGCTGCATTTTAAATGGCAGGGAATTGTCATGATTACCGTACTCCTTCCTATCCTATATATCGCTTTTTTAAATTACACATTACACAAAAAAAATCAAAGCTAAGCAAGCTAAAAAGAGATGCTCTGAAACGATTCAAACATCTTTTTAGCTCGCTTTTCTTTTTATAAAAGATAAAGCTTTTATTTCTTTATAATAAACACATAGCAGAATACCTAAGAGAATCAATAAAGAGCCGTAAATCTGAATGATGGTGGGCAGTTGTTGTAAAAAAACGGCACTTAAAATCATCGCAATGGCTGGTTCAAAATTTAACAAAAGTGAGGCATTTGTAGAGCCAATATCTTTCATTTTTCTATTCCACATTAAATTACTAATCCCATGAATAATTATGGCTGACACGATTAAAAGGAACCAATATGGAAATTCCACTGGCATATTCTTTTGCGTCAATATAGTTGTACCAAATGGTGTAAGCGCGATTAATCCTACTAAATTTGTATAAAACGTAATAGCCTCAGCCGGAATTTTTAGACTAAGATGATTCACAATAATAAGGAACAGGGCAAAACTTAGCATTGTCACCAAGCTTAGAATCTCACCTTTACCAATTGAAATAACAAGTAAGGCTCCCTTCGTAATGATCAGTGATACGCCCATTAACGAAATAATAGTACCTATCCAAAAAATACTGTTTCGATATTCCTTATAAATCATTTTATTAAGTAGTGACGTAACAATTGGTGCACAGGCTAATATAAGGGCTGCTGTAATGGGAGAAGTATGCTGAAGACTTGCATAAAAGCTGTAATGATTAATGGCAACACCCAAAATGCCAGCAATCATTAATAATAAAAAATCATTACGCGTAAATGTTACATGGACAATCGCTTGCCAATGAATACACCCTAAAAAAAGAACAATGATTATTAGTCTGTAAATAGCAATTACTATAGGCTCCCAATGATTAATAAGGATAGAACCAATAATAAAATTACTTGCCCAAAAAAATACACAGCTAAATAAAATCATGTATGTCGTTAGTTGTTTCATCTCTTGCACCTTCTCACATGATAATGTCAATATACTAGCTTCATTGGAAAAAATCCGCTTCGCTTCCCATGCAAAGTAGCGCAATCGGTATGATAGCGAAACGGTAGCACGGAATGTAAGCGGATTTTCATCTATATCAATTTCGCCTTGGCGTAATTGCGTCCGGATTTTGAATTGTGCCTGCACAATTCATTCCTTTGAAAATCCGTGACATACGCTGGAGGCTTTATCTTCATTCAGTAGGTGTTTGGACACCCACTGAAAAGGAATCAACTGCATTCATCTCTCCAACTGTAGAGGTGAGAGTCTTCTGTATCTGCCACTGTCGCTACGCTTACACGCATAAAACATCTGCCGTTATGCTTTCGATACAAAAAACATTTGCTGAATGAAGATAAATTTGTATAAGGGGGTATAATTTAAATTGGCAACTACACAGTATGCAGTTCCAATGTCTAGCGAATAAATTTTCCTTTAGACATCACAATTCGATCTATTGGTCTTCTAGCAATGACCTCAGCACTTGATACCGCGTCAAAGAATACAAAGCTAGCTTCATCTTTAACATTTGGCCAAACCATTTGACCCTCTGTATCCAACGGCGTAATACCATTTGTAATATATTTCAGTACTTGGCGAATAGAGCGTTCATCAAGTTTTCTAGTTATATCTGCGAAGGTAGTTGCTTTTTCTAATACATCTCCTGACCCATATGGACTCCATGAATCATAAAATCCATCACAACCAAAATGAACATCGACACCATGCGCTGACAATAAATCAATCGGTGGCATTACACGATTAATATTAAATGGTACGGTTGACATGATTTTTATTTGTTGCTGTGCGAGTCTATCAGCAATTGTATGCTGCTCCATTAGAGAGACATCTCCTAATGCGAAGGCATGGCTAATTGCTGTTCGTCCTCGGTAATTTGCCTCTTCAACAATATCAATCCATTTGTCAATTGTATAGTAGCCAACATGTCCTCCATCATGTAAATGAATATCAACATCAACATTAAATTCATGTGCAATATCCATTGTCTCGTAAAGAGAACGTTCAATGGTGTTATCTATTCCTGCTGGATCAAGCCCACCAATCATTGTAGCACCGTTACGTAATGCCTCACGTAGTAGCTTTGGCACATCATCCCGTAATAAACCGTGCTGTGGAAAGGCAATGACCTCAGCTGTCAAAATATCTTTATAGTCATCTAAGGCTGCTAGTACACCCTCTAAATTTTTCAACCCTATATATGGATCAATATTGACATGTGTCCGAATATGATTAGTGCCATTACTAATGATTTTTTCAATCATAGCAAGAGCACGCTGTTTGCCTGTAGTAGCTAAAATAGGTAACTCTCTTGCTTCTTGCTCTAGTCGATCCTTTAGGTTTTTTGCTGGTACTACCGCTTTCCAAGGTAAGGAAAGATACGTTTTATCTAAATGATTATGCATTTCCTTAAAAGGAGGTAATAGTAGCTTCCCCTTCATATCTGTAACCTGTTGTGAAGAATCAATGGGTTGTGCTGCAGATATGATTTGTGAGATAAAACCATCAGTAATCTCAAGGTTAAAAAGCTCAACCTTCGTGCCAACTGTCTCATTCTCTTTTATATACTCTCCTGTTTCAAGTAGAACGTTTGTAAGCCATTGCTTCATCTGAATTCTCCTTTCAACTCTCCCACTTCCTGCTGGTGAATTACTTTGCCTTGAGAAATAACAGTAGATATCGGGCATCTTCTAGCCACAATATGGGCTGAGCTCACGCCATCTACTAAAAGCATATTCGCAGCATCACCAACCTTTGGCCATACACGCTCACCCTTATCATTAAGAGGTGTTATACCACCTGTAGCATATTTCCATGCACGACTTAAAGAATATTCATCCATGAAACGAAATCTTTCTGCCATAATATTTAATTTTGTAATTGTATTTCCTGTACCATAAGGGGACCAATGATCTGTTAAGCTATCATGCCCTACCGAAACGTTTACTTCATTGTCATATAAATAGGGAATTGGAATTGTAGAGCGATTAATAGCCACAGGCACTGTTGTTGTCACATCCATTTGTACAGAAGCCATCGCTTGTACTAGGCTTTCTAGCTGAGGCTGTGGTAAATCAGCTAGTGCCATCGCATGACTGATTGTAACCTGTCCTTCTTTTTTGGCCTGTTTTGTCAAATCAATCAACTTATAAAATTCAAATTCTCCCAATGTATTGGGTGTATGAATATGAATATCGATACCAGCGTTATAGTCCTGTGCAATGTGCATTGTTGTTTGTAGTGATCTTTCAATATCTCGATCAACGATGGATGGATCAACGCCACCAACAAGCGTTGCTCCCATTGTCATTGCCTCACGAATAAGTTCCTCCACATTGGATCGTAGTAAGCCATGTTGTGGGAACGCTACAATATCATAGGTGATCTGATCTTGATATTTTTCTAAAACTTGTTTCGTAATTTCAATATGCTTTGTCCCAATTTGTGGATCCACATTACAATGGGAGCGAATATGTGTATGTCCCTGTGCTATTAGCCACTTGACCATTTCTTCTGCTCGAAAGGCAGCTGTTGGCAATTGTTTTGGTAAAAGCGTTCTTTCTTCTTCAATACGCGTTAATATCCCTTTTGTAATCGGTCTTGGTGCCTGCCATTCTCCACCAAAATAAGTTTTATCGATATGAATATGCATTTCACGGAATGAAGGAACTAGTAGTTGCTTTTGAGCATCCAATACCTCTACATCTCCGTCAACCACTATATTTTTATCCACTTGTTGGACATGTCCACCTTCAATTAGGACATCATAAATAGCTGTACGAGTTCCGACAATATGTTCATTTTCGTACTCATAAGCTTCTTCTAATCTCACATTTTTCAGCAGTAGTTTACGCATAGTTTCCTCCTAATTGGTATTTTTATTGATCACCAAGTTTGATTATTCTACAATTTCAACGCCACTAATTATTGTGTAGTTTGATGCATCTAACCAGAAACCTTTCACAGCATTGCTGTAAACTGCTAAATGCTCATAGTTACGAACTGGCATATACACAGCATCTTCTAACTCCATTTGCATTGCTTTTTTGTAGATTTCATTACGAGTTGCTTGATCGGATTCAGAGCGTCCTTCCTCAATTAGCTTATCTATCTCAGGATTACTGTAATAGAAATGATTTCCTGGTGCACCCATAGAGGCTGAATGGAATAGATTGTATTGGTTATAATCAGCGTCACCTGTAGCATTGCCCCAGCCACTTATAAACAATTGATGCTGTTCTTTTGTGATTTCTGAGATAAATGCGCCATACTCCATAACTTGAATATCTACATCTAAGCCAATGCCCTTTAATTGCGATTGTACAACCTCTGCCATATTAATTCGTTCTTTACGATCACTTGTTAGTAGTTTAATTTTCGTTCCTTCTTTAATTCCTGCTTCTTTTAAAAGCTGTTTTGCTTTTACAACATCATAATCATATGCCTTCGTTTCGCTTGAATAGCCAATCACCTTTGGACTCATTGCTGAATTCGCAAGTGTCCCTACATTATCATAAATTCCGCTAATAATTGCTTCACGGTCAACTGCATAGCTTATTGCTTGACGTACTTTAACATCAGATAATAAAGAGTCTTTCACATTGAAACCAATGAATTCTACTGCAAGTCCTTCTGCACGGAATAGATTCATAGACGGTGAATTTTCAATGCGATCTATTTCTGTTACTGGTACTTGCTCAGCAATATGGGCTTCTCCGCTTTCAATCATTGCTAAACGAGTAGAATCTTCTGGTACCACTTTAAATGTTACTTTATCTACTTTCGGAACATTGCCCCAATAATCTTTATTTGTATTTAGTGTAATTTCCTGTCCAGATTTCCAAGATTCAAATACAAATGGACCTGTCCCTACTGGATGTGTTGCTAATTCATCTGCCGCTTCCGCAATAGCTTTCGGGCTGATCATACTTCCTTCTTGGCTTGCTAAAATAGATAAAAGCGGTGCATATGGTTCTTTTAACTTCAATGTCACAATATACGTATCATCTACTATTACTTCACTAATCATTGATAACTTATCACGCTGTGGTGAACCAGTTGCAGGATCTAAAATACGATCAAATGTAGCTTTTACAGCCTCTGCATTAAAATCTGCTCCATCATGGAATTTAATGCCTTCATTCAATGTAAATGTCCAAGTAACATCATCTTTTTGCTCCCACTCTTTTGCAAGTAATGGAACAATTTTTCGATCTCTATCAAAAGCAACAAGTGTTTCGTAAACCTTGCCATGAATAATATTTGCTGAAGGAATATCTGTAATAAAGTGTGGATCAAGGCTTGTCGCATCCGAAGCCCTTAAAATAACCAATTCCCCTCCTACACTTTTTGCCCCCTCTTTGGAACCCTCTGCACTTTTATTACTAGCAGTCGAGCATGCCTGCAAAACTAGAACTGTAATTAGTGTCATGAATAAAAACAGCTTCATTTTCTTCATAAACATTTCCTCCTTGTGTGATTTGATACTTACATTTCGAATTATAAAGAAATAAAATTCACTTGTTTTTTAAATTTTTTACGTGTTTTTTAAATTTTCTGACTAATATCCTCTAAAATATTTACATTCTTTACGCTTTTCACTAAATTGAAATCACATCAAATAGAAAAGGAGCATTCGGTATGAATAAAGTAACTACTACTATCGATCATTCTGTTTTAGTGAATGCACGCAAGGCATCTAGAAAAAAGAATCTTGTTTCATTCCTAAATAAAATCAAAAAAAATAAAGCAGCTGTCGCAGGAGGCATCATCATTCTTCTCTATATATTGATGTTTCTCATTGGGCCAATTATAGCCCCCTACGATCCCTTTGACGTACAGTTAGATCAAAAATTACAGGGACCGAGTTTAGATCACCTAATGGGCACTGATGACAAAGGACGAGATATTTTAAGCCGAATACTATATGGCTCACGTTTATCTATTGGTGTTGGTATTTCAGCTGTGTTGTTTGGTGGAACAATTGGAACACTTTTAGGGCTCATCTCTGGCTACTATGGCAAATGGGTTGATTCTATTATTAGTCGTATTTTAGATATCATGCTTGCCTTTCCAGGTATATTACTAGCTTTAGCGATTGTCAGTGCATTAGGACCAAGTCTTATTAATGTAACAATTGCAGTTGGCTTTTTCTCTATTCCAATGTTTGCTCGTATTGTACGTGGATCGACAATGGAAGTGAAAAAGTTGGAGTATATTGATGCGGTTAAAACACTTGGAGCGAATGATATGACTATATTAATCAAGCATATATTCCCGAATATTTTATCACCGATTATTGTTCAAGCATCTATGCGCTTAGCGACTGCTATTCTATCTGCTGCAGGACTATCATTCTTAGGGCTAGGTGCACAACCACCATCTCCAGAATGGGGTGCCATGCTATCAAACGGTCGTGATTTCCTGTTTACCGCTCCTTATATGGCGTTATTCCCAGGTATTATGATTTCTTTACTTGTACTCGGGTTTAACCTATTTGGCGATGGATTACGCGATGCTTTAGACCCTAGAATGAAAAATTAAAGGAGAGAAGACCATGACATTATTTATCCTAAAACGACTTGCTCAAATTATCCCTGTGACGCTCGGTGTAACGCTTGTTGTTTTCCTAATTATGCAAATGATCCCTGGCGACCCAGCGATAATTTTAGCAGGTGAAGGCGCTTCACAGGAAACTGTTGCAGAATTACGTGAAAATTTAGGGCTCAATAAACCTTTATCTGTTCAATACACAGATTACATTAAAAACCTACTACAAGGTGACATGGGGAATTCGTTAAAAAATAACCAACCTGTATTCGAGGAAATTACTGCTCGTTTACCTATCACAATTGAGCTAGCCTTTTATAGTATTTTAATCACAATTGTTCTAGGGCTTATTGCGGGCATCATCTCAGCAATCCGCCCCTACTCATTTATGGATGTTGGATTAATGGTTGTTGCATTATTAGGGATTTCTCTGCCAAGTTTTTGGTTAGGTATTTTATTAATGTATGTTTTCTCTGTACAATTACACTGGCTTCCTGTGGCAGGCTGGGATAGTGCCAAACATATTATTCTTCCAGCTGTTACGCTTGGTGCTGGTGGTGCTGCCATCGTTGCACGGATGACTCGTTCTAGTATGTTAGAGGTCGTAAACCAGGATTATATTCGTACTGCCAAAGCAAAGGGCTTAAAAGGTTACATTATCATTTTAAAGCACGCATTACGCAATGCCCTGATTCCCGTTATTACAGTTGTAGGTTTACAGTTTGGTAGTTTACTTGGTGGAACAGTATTAGTAGAATCTGTTTTTGCTGTCAATGGATTAGGGCGAATGATTGTAGATGCTATTCGTACACGAGATATACCAGTCGTTCAGGGTGGCGTTCTTGTCGCCTCATTAATATTCGTTTTCATTAATCTTTTCGTAGACATTATGTATCGATTCTTTAATAAGCGAATGGATTTAAACTAGGGAGGGGAAAAAAGATGAAACAAGAAACAGTGTTGGAAGTAAAAGACTTACAAACTTATTTCTATTCAAGTGAGGGAGTCGCCAAAGCAGTTGACGGTGTGTCATTTACACTTCAAAAAGGAGAAACGTTAGGCATTGTTGGAGAATCTGGTTGTGGGAAATCAATGACTTCCCTATCATTACTACGTTTAGTACCTTCACCTCCTGGTAAAATCATCAATGGTAAAATTCTCTTAAATAATACAGATATCTTGAAATTATCAGATGAAGAATTACGCAAAATACGGGGCAATAAAATATCAATGATTTTCCAAGAGCCAATGACAAGCTTAAATCCCGTGTTATCTGTTGGGGAGCAAATTGCTGAATCTATACGTTTGCACCAAGGCTTATCACGCAAAGAAGCATGGCAAAAGGCTGTCGACATGATTCGTCTTGTTGGGATTCCTGCACCTGAAAAAAGAGCAAAACAGGAGCCCTATCAGCTAAGTGGCGGGATGCGTCAACGCATTATGATTGCAATGGCACTTGCCTGTACACCAGACGTGTTAATTGCTGATGAACCGACAACTGCTCTAGATGTGACCATTCAGGCTCAAATTATTGATATTATTCAAAATCTGCAAAAACAATTAGGGATGAGTATAATCTTCATTACCCATGACCTTGGTGTAGTTGCAGAAATATGCGATAAAATAGCCGTTATGTATGCGGGTCAAGTTGTAGAGGAAGGGACAACAGAAAGTCTTTTTGAAAAACCGTTACATCCCTATACGAATGGACTCATTCAATCCTTACCAAAGCTATATGAAGATCAAGAGGAATTATCTACTATTCATGGAACCGTTCCAAGCCCATACAATTACCCAATTGGCTGCCGTTATGCAGAGCGCTGTCCATTTGCTACAGATTTATGCCATGAAAAACAGCCTGAACTCCTTACTGTTGAACCAGAGAAAAAAGTAAGATGCTGGATGTACAGTAATGAATGGCAAGGCGAAACACATATGAAGGAGATGACAGTATGACATCAAAGCAGCAACCTCTATTAGAAGTAAATAATTTAAAGCAACATTTTTTCTTAAAAAAAGAAAAGCTTTTCGGTCCACAGCAGGTTGTTAAAGCTGTGGATGGTGTTTCCTTCGCTATTCTTCCTGGAGAAACACTCAGCATCGTTGGAGAATCGGGTTGTGGAAAATCAACAACTGGTCGTTCAATTTTAAGATTGGATGAGCCTACCGCTGGAGAAGTGTTGTTATTTGGTAAAAACCTAGTGAACATGAACAAAAAAGAGCTGCGAGCTGCGCGTAAGGATATACAAATTATTTTCCAAGATCCCTATGCATCTCTCAACCCGCGACGAACAATTCGTAAAATGTTAATGGAGGCTATGTCTATTCAAAAAATAGTACCACCAGCGCAACAAGAGGCACGCATGATTGAGTTAATGTCGCTTGTGGGTTTACGTCCTGAATACTTAGAGCGCTATCCACATGAATTTTCAGGTGGACAGCGTCAGCGTATTGGTATTGCAAGAGCCCTTGCTGTCAATCCAAAAATAATTATTTGTGATGAATCGGTTTCTGCCTTAGATGTTTCCATTCAAGCACAAATTTTAAACTTACTGAAGCAACTACAAAAAGATTTAGATTTAACCTTTTTATTTATCTCTCATGATCTAAGCGTCGTTCGCCATATTTCAGATCGAATTATGGTCATGTATCTTGGAAAAGTGGTAGAAATCGCTGATAAGCATTCACTTTTTTCACAGCCACATCATCCTTATACAAAAGCACTTTTTTCATCGATTCCAGTAATCGATAAGCACCATCGCAAAGAGCGCATTATTTTGAAGGGGGACCTACCTTCACCACTTAATCCTCCTACTGGCTGTAGTTTCCATACGCGTTGCCCATTCGCAACAGATAAATGTAAAGCAGAGGTGCCAGCATTACGAGAAATTTCTGCAACGCATAAGGTAGCTTGCCATTTTGCAGAAAATTTAGTTTAATGTAACTTACACTAATAAAATAAATGGAGAGGTCATTATGTTACAACTAGAAACCTTCAACATATATATTCTCCTATGTGTAATTGCTCCAATTATTGGAGCTTTTCTGCTTACGTTTATTTTTATATTTGAAAAACAAATTGATAGCCTTGAGGAAGAGAAAAGGCATTTAGAGCTAGAGCAGGATTTACAAAGAGCCAATATTCTGCAATTAAATCAGCAAATACAGCCACATTTCTTTTTTAATGCCTTAAATTCATTACTGAGCCTTGCCCGCATCAATCGGAAGGAAGATTTGGTTGCGGGCATTGAGTCCTTAGCAACGTTTTTTAAATTTAAATACAATAATCACGAGGTATTAATTGCTTTAAAAAACGAGGTACAATTTGTCGATAGCTACTTAAATATTCAACAACTACGCTTCGGGCATCGTTTAACGATCCACAAGTATGTCGATGATGCGGCCCTATCCGTACAAATACCTCCATTTATTCTCCAGACCATTATCGAAAATGCATATAAACATGGCTTTGAAAAACATATAGGACCTGCAGAGCTATCCATTTTTATCAAAAAAATGGACAAGTTTTTATTAATAGAAATAAAAAATACACAACCATCAGCAAAAATAGAAACTGTTATTGAGCAGGTAGAGGATGAATTGCAACAAGGCTATGGTCTTGAAAATATTAGAAAACGACTTGAGCTCATTTATGGACTCGAAAATATTTTATTCTCGATTCAAAATAATGAACAGCTTTACACTGTAACGATCCATGTTCCCGCTTAGGCTTTCTAGAAATTTGAATGTGAAAGGAGAACCTCACCATGAATATATTAATCGCAGATGATGAGCCGTTAGAGCTTGAGCAAATGATTTATTTGTTAAAGCCTCATTTCCCTAATTGGACATTCCATACTGCTCAGGATGCCTCACAAGCTCTGCAATTAGCTAAAAAACACCGTATGACTATCGCCTTTTTGGATATTCAAATGCCTGGGAAAGATGGAATCACTTTGAGCAAGGAATTAAAAGAGCTTTATGAAGTAGACATTATTATGGTGACAGCTTATCAAACCTTTGAATATGCCCAACAAGCATTACGTATCGGGGTTAAGGATTATCTTACAAAACCTGTTATCGCTAGTGAGTTAGATGCTATCGTGGAGAAATATAAAGTATGGAGCTCTAACCATGATGCCATTCAAAGTGCTCTGTCCTATATTCATGAAAATTATCATGAAAAGCTAAGTTTAAATATTATTGCTGAAAAAATTCATTTGAATCCTAGCTATTTAAGTCGCAAATTTTTGGAGGAGCAATCCATCGGCATTAATGAATATATTAATAATTATCGCTTAGAGATGGCTATCAAAAAAATAAGTGAAAATCTAGACACAAGTATGTCTGCTATTGCTGAGAGCTGTGGATTCAATAGCCAACACTATTTTAGTGTAGCTTTTAAGAAAAAATATCATCAATCACCTCGCCAATATAAAACCTCTAAAATGAGTAAAGGGTATTAATTGTATGTTAAAAAAATCTTCATCGCTCATACCGTTTGCAAGTTTAAGCACAGCAGCAGGGGTCATTATTCTTTTAGCTAGATGGATTAATGGTAATTTACTATTGTCCTCTCCTTCCGCCCTTATTTCTTATGGTTTTATGGCAGGCATTTGTTACACACTAGCAACAGCCATATCGTTTATTGTGCTTGGTTCATTTTTAAAGAGAAGTGGCTTTACGCAAAGCCATAACAAACAAAGTTTTTTGATTCTGAAAATACAGGAAAAATTAAGTGGCATTAATTTAAAAGTCATACAATTATTCTATTTAGTAACAGGCGTTGAAATATGGCTAATTCAATTAATAACCGTTAGTGTTTTATCAACAATTATGTTTAATATACCAATGCCGATAACACTAATCGTATTTTTAATCGGAGTGTTATTATTGGATCGATTCCTATCGATAAAAGGAATATTATGGATGGATATTTTATTTATCGTTACACTTTTTTCTTTACTTATTTTTATCCCTATTTTTTATTTTGTACAAAATGGTGCTAGTACTGTATATGAAGGAATTCGATTGTATCATCCATATTTGTTTTATTTTAAAAACAGTGAAATCCTTTTGTTTTATGTTGTATTACAATTAGCAATTTTAGGACAAGTATTGTTCGATAAATCAACATGGTTTCTAATTGCTTTTATTAAACCTAAAAAAATACGTCGAAGTTTATTTTCGGCAGGCATTATTTTAGCTTTATTAACTCTATCCTTTACTGCTGTCTTAATGATCGCCCTATATAGCGGCTCTTATGGACAATTTCAAATTTTAGTCCTTACCTTTTTATATGAGGTACAGCCAGGTTTCCTTACTTTTGCTTTTTTTGTCTTTACATTTTTAGCTATTGTGACAACCTTACTTGTTGAAATGCGAGCAACGAAACGCTTCTTTTCCACAAAAAAACCCTATTATTACTACTTGATAGGCCTTATACTATTCTCGTTTACCTTATTTTTATCAATCGATATGACAATTTTAGGGGTTATTTACATCTTTGCTTTTCTTCACATCACCATGCTGCCCTTTATCATTATTCTTTTATTTACAAAGCGAATGATTCATAAGCATAGTTGGTTTGCAATATTTCTTTCTATAATAATCGGTGTCGGTATTGGTGTATACTTTAACTTTTTATATGGTCTAGCTGTTAGCTTTATGATCTCATGTATAGCTCAATTCTTGCTTCAGACTGAAAATATGGATAGTCGAAACATATGAGCTCGATTGAAATCGAGCTCAATGCTAACTCATCTTCCATTTTGCTAACCGAATACAGCTAAATAATATACATAAAGAATATAAAAAAAGCTAGAAGCATTACAATAGAAGAAATAATTGATACATAATGTCTTTTCTCTTTGCTGCCATAGTAATACTCAATCATTATAGAACTTATTATTTCTACAGCTAGAAATGCACATGTAGCAGCTGTATACAAGAACCAACCATTTATCGAAAATAACAAAATAAAAATTACATTCAGAAATTTCAAGATATACACGGAGCGTTGATGACCTTTATTTACGTATTTCGGCTCTTTAGGAATATTAAACTTCCTTCGCAAAAGTTTAGCAACTAGCCACCCGATAAAGATAAAAATAATTAAAAAAGTAATTAATTCAGAACTGTTAATAGAAAATTCACTTTTCTGTACAAGATTTTTATAAGCAGATGCTATGTTTTCATTCTTTACTTTGTAAGATATGTTTGTCTGTTGATCCGTGAAAACTAATTCGGTATCGTTTAAGTACATCTTTAGCTTTATGACCTGCTCATTATCAAACTCGACCCATATATCACTCTTCGCATAAGCGATAAAATTATTATCCCTCAGTGTAACAGTAGCTTGTTGAAATATTTGTTTCAGCAATTTTCTTTCTGATTCTTCTTTATACGCTTGCTGTCCTATAATCCAACCAGCTCTTCCAGCTTTAAAGGATCCCTCATCCCAATTCTGTACCATAGTAAACTGTTTAATTTCTGCCTGTTCTGCTAATTCAACAATCGTAGCAAGTTTCGTAGTTTCCACTTGTCCCCAAGGACCTATTACAAATAACCACAGTAGTGTTATCATGACTGCTCCAATAGCTATCAATGGATATTGCCTGCTTCTTCTCGTGTTGTGCTTAACATGCTGTAAAATGCGCTCTTGTAATGGCTGTGAAAACCGTGGCGTATCACCAAGCTCTTTATCCAATTTGTCCTTAAAGGATGTCATCCCCCAACACCTCCCAATCATTTCTATCTTATTTTTCTTGTAGCTTTTGTCTCGCTCTACGTAATCTAGTTTTTATTGTATTTTCCGTAGATGCTAGTATTTCTGCTATCTCTCGTATTTTTAATTCTTGGTAATAATAAAGAATAAGCACTTCCCTATAGGGTAATGGAAGTTCAAACAAAGCCGTTGTCAAAATCCGACGATCATCCTTCTCTACTAGCTCCTTTTCAGGTGTTCGCTTACTTACGCCAATATGCAATCTTTCTAATAACATATGACGCTTATTTTTCCAGCTTCGTAAATGATCGTGGCTCTTATGTACTGTGATTTTTACTAAATATGTTTTCAATGAGGATCGTTGTTCAAAACGCTCCTGTTGACGATAATAGGCGAAAAATACATCCTGAACAATTTCCTCCGCTACGGCCCAGTCCCTCACATAGAGATAGGCCACCCGTAAGCAATATTCACCATGCTCATCCATAATTGCTGCTAAATGCTCACTCAAGCAAACACCTCCTATTCCCATTCAAACTATAGTCGTAACAACATTTATATTAGTTTCAATATAATAAAAAAAGTGCCCAAATGTTTTTTATTAAAAGTCAACAATTTGTTTACAATTGTTAATGTAACAATACTTTTATAAAAGGTTGCACATAAAATTAAAAAAAATTAAGACTGAATCGAATCTAAACCCTATAAGATAGACACTTTGAAAAAAGTCTATCCTATAGGGCACTTTTGTTTATAATGAGAAAAAAGATGTAGGAGTAGAGTGTAATGACCAAAAGATACTTTACAAAAAATGAACAAAAACAGCTAAAATGGAATCCGAAAGTACAAGCAGTTAGTAAGAAAGCGATCACCTATACGGACGAATTTAAACGTCATTTTATTGCGGAAAATGGAAAAGGTAAGTTACCAGGAGAAATTTTTGAATTAATCGGAATAAAACGAATCGAATCTTCAGGAAATCGTTGGCGAGCTGCTTATCGTAACGCGGGTGTAGAAGGTTTACAAGATACACGTAAAATAAATTCAGGGGGACCTTCTGAAC
The DNA here is from genome assembly GCF_002455205.1 of Lysinibacillus sp. UBA6686. NCBI lineage: Bacteria > Bacillati > Bacillota > Bacilli > Caryophanales > Bacillaceae > Lysinibacillus > Lysinibacillus sp. UBA6686. The sequence goes on from NZ_DKJS01000010.1 coordinate 42,688, forward strand.
GCGAATTGACATTGGAAGAGAAAATGATGTTGGTTTAATAGAGTTTGATTATAGATCACTTGTATATAGCCATCATTTTGAATAAAGATTGATTGGCACTGACCTAAAAAAATGAGACAAATAAAAACACCTTTCGTTGAAAAATGGGTATTGTACCTTATCAACGTGGAGGTGTTTTTCTATGGGAACAAGAGTGAGTTACCCAGTAGAAGTGAAAATGAAAGCAATTGAAATGAGATTAGCAGGGATTCCTGTAAAACAAGTACTAGAGGAGCTAAATATTCGTAACCATTCTCAGTTAAAAACATGGATGAAATGGTACAGGAACGGCGAATTACATCAACTTGAACAGCCTGTAGGAAAACAATATACATTTGGCAAAGGACCTGAATATGAAAGCCGCTAAGTTACAAGCAGAGAATCGTTATTTAAAGCAACAAATTGAAGTGTTAAAAAAGTACGCAGAGTTGGAGAGGAAGTGGTCCCAAAAGTTGTAGTAGAGCTAGTAGAGGAATTAAAAGAAAAACGGAAACATACGGGACAACCAGCTCAACTTGCTCTTTAGACAAAAAAACACCCCTTTAGACCAATATAAATCTAAAGGGATGTTTCGTCCCAACTTTATTTCAAATCTACAGTAGAGTTAGAAAAGGATAAGGTACTACTTGAAAAAAGTTAGTACTAGAAATTATTTTCTCAACCTTTTTATTCGGTGTTTTTTTATTTTCACTCAATATTTTCTACATTTATACACTTAGTTTCACAGTAATAGCCTTTGCCACCAACATAAACTTTTTCTATTTTATTCTTGCTATTGGTTGCTAATTTAACTAATATTTCGGAAGGCGAGTGTAAAGAATAACCTTGTTCAAATACATAGACTTCTTTTTGCAAGTAGTGCTGTTCATAAATGTAGCAAGCTAATGCACCGTTTGAAGTTCCAGTCGCTGCTTCTTCATTGATGTCGTAGAGTGGAGCAAAATTTCTGCATATAATTCGATTGTCATTAAAAGTATATAGATGCATCCCGACAACATTATAATACTTGCTGATTTCTTTAATTTTTTCAAAATTAGGTTGCAGTGCATGTAATCGTGTTTCACTTTTTATAGGAATTAAAATATCTTTTAAGCCTGTGGAGACAATTTGAATTGGGTATTTATTGTCTATAGCTTTTATGTCAAAACAGTCGATGAACTCGTTTGGAGACACAACATCATAGAATATCGGTTTGTTTTGTTCCATGAATATGATGTCATCTTTTATGGTAATAGTAAGAACACCGCTGTTCGTTTCAATTGTATAGTGATTCCTGAAAAGTTTATTTAAATGCATCAGTATCGCGAAAGAGCCAATTGTGGCATGACCACATAAATCAACTTCTTCTTTTGGTGTAAAATACTCAAATTTATAATCAGCAATTTCAGATTCTGATATAAATGCGGTTTCCGCATAGCCCAGTTGTTTGGCTATTGCCATTTTTTGAGTAGTGGTCAAGGTATTCTCAAAAAATACCACTCCTGCTTTATTTCCGCCTTTATGATCCTTGCTAAATGCACTTGCAACATAAACGGATATTTTCATAAGAAACCTTCGTTCCTCACTTAAAGTAAATTGTAGCATAGAAAGCACTACGTCTAAATGTTGTTGGATAACTATAAAGAAAGAGACAAACTATTTTTAGCATCTGAACTCTCCAAAAATAGTTTGTCTACAGTCTGAAGGTACTAACTTTAAAAAAGTTAGTTTGTTACATAGTAGGACACATTTTTTATCTTTATTTTACTACGATATTGACAAGCTTACCTGGAATAACAATGACTTTTACTAAGTCTTTGCCTGTCATATGCTCTTGTACTTTGCTGTCAGTAAGTGCTACTTTTTCGATTTCTTCCTTAGAAGCATCTTTTGCTACGATAATTTTTGCTCGTACTTTACCTGCAACTTGCACAGCGATTTCCACTTCATCATCCACAAGCTTAGATTCATCATACACTGGCCACTGCTCATAAGAAAGTGTTGCATTATGTCCTAGTAGTTGCCATAATTCCTCAGCAATATGTGGGACGATTGGTGCTAGCATTTTTACGAAGCCATCCGCGTAAGCTGCTGGAATGACATCTGCCTTGTAGCAATCATTGATGAAGACCATCATTTGTGAAATAGCTGTATTAAAGCGGATGCCTTCATAATCCTCTGTCACCTTTTTCACTGTTTGGTGATAGGATTTCTCGAGTGTTTTATCATCTGAAACTTGAATTTTTGAAGAAATTGCACCATCTTCTTCATTGACAAATAAACGCCAAATACGATCTAAGAAGCGACGTGCTCCGTCTAAGCCATTTGTAGACCATGCCACAGACGCCTCAAGTGGTCCCATAAACATTTCATAAAGACGTAATGTATCCGCACCATGTGAAGAAATGATTTCATCTGGATTAACTACATTGCCTTTTGATTTAGACATTTTTTCATTACCTTCGCCAAGAATCATGCCTTGGTTAAATAATTTTTGGAATGGCTCTTTCGTGTGAACAACGCCTAAATCATATAACACTTTATGCCAGAAGCGTGCGTATAGTAAATGTAATACAGCGTGCTCTGCACCACCAATATAAATATCAACTGGTAACCAACGTTTTAGCAATTCTGGATCAGCTATTGCTTCTGAATTTGTTGGATCAATATAGCGTAAGAAGTACCAGCTTGAGCCTGCCCATTGTGGCATTGTATTTGTTTCACGGCGTCCTTTTTTACCTGTCTCTGGATCAACAACATTTACCCACTCTGCAATATTTGCTAATGGAGATTCACCTGTACCAGAAGGACGGATATTATCTGTTTTTGGAAGCATTAATGGTAATTCAGATTCAGGCACTGGTGTAATTGAACCATCTTCCCAATGAATCATTGGGATTGGCTCACCCCAGTAACGCTGACGAGAGAATAACCAGTCACGAAGACGATAAGAAATTTTCTTCTCCCCTACGCCCTTTTCCTCTAACCATTCAATGGCCTTCGCAATGCCATCTGCTTTATTTAAGCCATTAAGGAAATCGGAATTAATATGCTGACCATCACCTGTAAATGCTTCTTTACTAATGTCTCCACCTTCAAGGACAGGAATAATCTCTAAATTAAACTCTGTAGCAAACTCATAATCGCGTTCATCATGCGCTGGAACTGCCATGATAGCACCAGTACCATAAGAAACTAGTACATAGTCTGCAATCCAAATTGGCACCTTTTTACCGTTAATCGGATTCACTGCATAGGCACCTGTAAATACGCCTGTTTTTTCTTTTGCTAAATCCGTACGCTCTAAGTCAGATTTCATTTTTACCTTTTCTAAGTAAGCATCAACAGCTTGTCGTTGATCAGCCGTTGTAATTTGCTCCACTAATTTATGCTCAGGTGCAAGCACACAGTATGTAGCACCAAATAAAGTATCAGGACGCGTTGTAAATACTGTAAAACTTTCATCGGTGCCATCAATGCCAAATGTGACTTCAGCACCTTCAGAACGACCAATCCAGTTACGTTGCATATCTTTAATAGACTCTGGCCAATCAACTTCCTCAAGGTCGTCGATTAAACGGTCCGCATAAGCTGTAATTTTCAGCATCCATTGCTTCATTGGGCGACGCTCTACAGGGTGACCACCGCGTTCTGATTTTCCATCAATAACTTCCTCATTTGCCAATACTGTTCCTAATGCTGGGCACCAGTTTACAGCTACTTCATCTACATAGGCTAGGCCTTTTTTATATAGCTGAATAAAGATCCATTGTGTCCATTTATAATATTCTGGGTCCGTTGTGTTTATTTCACGATCCCAATCATAGCTGAAGCCAAGCTCTTGAATTTGACGTTTAAATGTCGCAATATTTTTTGCCGTAAATTCAGCAGGATCATTTCCTGTGTCAAGTGCGTATTGTTCTGCTGGTAAACCGAATGCATCCCAGCCCATTGGATGTAGCACGTTAAAGCCTTGCATGCGCTTGAAGCGTGACAGGATATCTGTCGCTGTATACCCTTCTGGGTGTCCCACATGAAGACCAGCTCCAGATGGGTAGGGGAACATATCTAGCGCATAAAATTTTGGTTTTTCTGCTTCATTTACTGTTTTAAACGTTTTATTATCAGCCCAATATCGCTGCCACTTTTTTTCAATTTGTTGATGATTAAAACTCATTTTTTTCCTCCTTTAATTGTGCCATGCTTTTCACCTTAAGAATTGACAAAATATTTAAAAAATAAAAAAACTCGCCCCTTTCTTCATTAAGAAAGGGACGAGAGAATTCGTATCTCCCGCGGTACCACCCAAATTAGTGATCACACTCGGCTCTAGCTTCCTTAACGCGGAAGGAACGGCACGCGTTGCTTCACGCGGGCAGACTCAGAAGGTGAGTTCGATTTGCTTTCTTACTAGCTTCCACCAGCCGCTAGCTCTCTAAAAAGAATCACAAATTTACTATTCCTCATCACTGTCTTTACATGTATTGCATTTATTCTAATGGAAAGTGTTGAAAAGCACAAGCCTTTGTTCATATACTAACCATTACTGTACAATTAAATCCCTTTTTTCCTTAGATTGTGATAATTCCTGACATTCACGGAAGGCAAAATGTTTACATCCTATACACTTATTTGTATCTAAATAGCGAAAAGCCTCATTAATTGCTTCTCCTGTATGTGGATAAAAATGAGCTTCCCCTATTTCATCATAGAGACCATTATGCTGAAGCGCGACTTTCATTTCATCCTGTAGTCCTGTTATTAAAATGGTACCACCTTGCGTTTTGAAATTCCGAATAATACTACCAAAATATGTCTCACCTGTTGAGTCCATAAAGGGCACTTTCCCCATTCGTAATATTAAAACTTTAGATTGGTGAGTGGGAGCGGCAATGGCCTGCTCGAAAGTAGACGCTGCCCCGAAAAAAAGCGGCCCCTCAATTGTATAGATACTAATTTGTGGACAATCATGCTGCTGATGAACAACGTGTGATTGTACTTTTTCATGCTTTAATGAGTGATCTGGTAATACTTTCGTGACGACAAGCTTCTCACTCATACGCTTTGCAAATAACACAACAGCTAACACCAGCCCAACCTCCACAGCTAGTGTTAAACTTGTAAAAACAGTCAGTAGGAAGGTAATAATTAAAACTAGTGAATCTCCTGATTTCAACTTCACAATATGTGCAAAATGCTTTTGTTCACTCATATTCCAGGCAACAACCATTAAGACAGGCGCCATACTCGCTAAAGGAATATGAGAAGCATACGGAGCTAATAGCAATAAAGTAAGTAAGACAAATACACCATGAATAATACCTGACATTGGCGAAACCGCACCTGTTTTGATATTTGTCGCTGTACGGGCAATAGCACCAGTTGCCGGAATTCCTCCAAACAATGGTGTAACAATATTCGCAATGCCTTGGCCAACAAGCTCTCGATTGCTATGGTGTTTACTATTTGTCATACCATCCGCGACAACCGCAGATAAAAGTGATTCAATACCACCAAGCATTGCAATAACAAAGGCTGGTCCTATAAGTAGCTGTATTCTTTCCAATGTGATATTCGGTATTGCAAAATCGGGTAAAGTGCTTGGAATTTGACCATAGGCAGTCGCTATTGTAGCAACTTGTCCTGAAAAAAAGAACGTTGCAATAAGTGTGGAAACAACAATACCTACTAACGCTCCTGGTACTTTCGGTAAAACTTTCGGTGTCAATAAAATAAAAACGAGACAAATAATTGCTGTGACAATACTATAAAAATTCGTTGTGCCAATATGCATCACAATTTCTTTTAAATTGGCAATAAAATACTCGTGCCTTGTCATATTTGTCAGTCCTAAGAAATTGGCAATCTGCCCCGTAAAAATAATCACGGCAATTCCAGCAGTAAAACCTACTGTTACAGGACGTGGGATAAACTTAATTAAGGAGCCTAGCTTAAAAATACCCATTAAGCACAGCATAATCCCTGCCATCAAACCAGCAATTAATAAATTTTCGTAGCCATATGTTAGAACGATTCCTAGAAGAATTGGCACAAATGCACCTGTTGGACCACCAATTTGATATTTCGAACCACCAAAGATTGAAATAAGTATACCAGCAATACAAGCTGTATATATTCCATACTCTGGCTTGACACCCGAAGCAATCGCAAAAGACATTGCTAGCGGGATTGCTACGATTCCGACAATAATCCCCGACAGTAAGTCTTTCTTAAAATGATGAACTGAATATCCTTCAAATCTCCCTATTATCAGTGACTTCATACATAAATCTTCCCTTCGAAATAATAAGCAAAGCAAATTTTTCAAAAAATATGATTATATATTTTCTTCGTCACTTCCATTAATGGTCATTTCTTCCAATCTTGTAATTGTATTAATTAAGTGATTGTTAAAAATCTCCTTGGCTACTCCAAGCAGCTCACCAATCATCGGATCACTTAAGGAGTAGTAAACTTTTTTTCCCTCTTTTATCCCATAAACGATATTTTTTGCTCGTAAAACACTTAACTGCTGAGAAACAGCCGAGCCCTCTTTTTCTAAACAGCTTTGTATCTCATTGACACTTTTTTTACCATCTACTAATAATTCTAGTATTCTTATTCGTAATGGATGAGCTAAGGCTTTAAAAAAATCTGCCTTAAACTGCTGTAATCCCTCTTCCACTTTCATCCCTCCAAGGAATTTCACTTCAACATATTCAAATATTTGAATATGTATGATTGTACGCCCGTTTTTACTTTTAATCAATATCCAATCAAAAAAAGAGTGAAAACTATACTTATTGCATAGTTTTCACTCGTTTACATACTTTTTTTGTTAAATCAACCATCATTCGGTGGATGTTTGATGTTTTCGTAAAGGATAGTCATAGATTAAACATGGCACAATGGCAAACAATACAATGATTACTAGTATTAAAACAAGTACGATCATCCCAAACTGATCAACCATAATACCACCAAACAGGGGTCCAATCATCCTACCAGCTGTTGCCGCACTGTTGATAATTCCTTGGTAGAAGCCCTGTCGTCCCTTGGGTGCAAGCTGATTTGCAATCGTTGGCAAAGCAGGTGTATAAAACATTTCGCCGAAAGTTAAGACAACCATAGCAGCCGCAAACATTGTAAAATCACTCGCAAAGGCAATAATTCCAAATGAAAGTGCAATCAACGTAACGCCAAATACTAATTGACGTTTTAATGTATGCTCCCATCGCTTGACAAGTGGCGCAATAAGTGGTTGCCCAATAACAATGAGAAGACCGTTAATTGTCCACAGTAGGCTATATTGTTTCAAGCCTAATCCTAAATCCTGTGTATACGAAGAAATAGTCGCGCTCCATTGCGAATAAGCCACCCAGCATAGCACAGAGGATGCACTAATAATTAATAATGCATAAAATGGTGCTTTATTAATGATTTTCTTACTCTCACCTACCACATTTTTCGGCGCAATACTGCCTACCTCTAATCGCTTAAAAGTAAATAACGCTATAAAAAAGAATAAAATATACATGACTAGATTTACCTTGAATACGTAGTCAAATTGATAGTCAGCCACGATTCCCGCAAGTGCTGGTCCGATAGCAACCCCTACATTTTGAGCAAGATAAATAGCATTAAAGGCCTTTCTTCCGCCCTCAGGCCATGCCGTTCCAGCTAAAGCAAACATTCCAGGAAATACGATACCTCCACTAAAGCCAAGAATCGTTAAGAACCATACATAATGCGGCCAGCCATGCCAAATCGTTAACCCTATTAATGAGGCAATCGTTAAAAGAATGCCAAGCATAATTGACTTATAGCCACCTATTCTATCAAATAAATAACCACCTAATAGATTACCTAGTACCCCAGCAGCAGAATTCAACATTAATACAAAGCCAGCCATCGCCAGTGACTTCCCTAAATAATCGTGCATATAAATGGCGTTCAAAGGCCATAAAAATGAATTGCCCGTTGTGTTCACAAGCATTCCAATAATTAAAAACCAAACACTTTTTGGCATAGAATGACCTCCATTATTTCGCTACTCTAAATAGTTAGTTTATGCTGAAAAATACAAAAGCACAAGGAAAATAATTTTACCTTTTTTACAGTGACAACACAATATAAAAAAGTGTATCTGTGTTTAAGCTAATTTCTTTGTTTTCTCTTTATTTTGCTCGGGGTGGACGTCTTTTCGCTCGGCTTTCCTCTTCGTATTCGCTCGGGGTGACCGGCTTTTGCTCCGTTTTCCTCTTCTTCCGCTCGGGGTGACCGGCTTTTCGCTCCGCTTTCCTCTTTACCAGCTCAGGGTGACCGGCTTTTGCTCCGCTTTCCTCTTCATCCGCTCGGGGTGACCAGCTTTTCGCTCCGCTTTCCTCTATATCCGCTCGGGATGACCGGCTTTTCGCTCAGCTTTCCTCTTTACCCGCTCGGGGTGACCGGCTTTTCGCTCCGCTTTCCATATCATCCGCTCGGTCTAACTGGTTTTCAGCTCCGCTTTCCATATCATCCGCTCGGGATGGCTAACTTTCCGCTCCGCTCTCCTCTTCATCCGCTCAGGGTGGACGGCTTTCCACTCTGGCTTCCTCTATATCCGCTCGGGGTGGCTGGCTTTCCGCTCCGCTTCCCTCTTTATTCGCTCGGGGTAACCGGCTTTTCGCTCCGCTCTCCTCTATATCCGCTCGGGGTGGCTGGCTTTCCGCTCCGCTTCCCTCTTTATTCGCTCGGGGTGACCGGCTTTTCGCTCCGCTTTCCTCTATATCCGCTCGGGTGGCTCAACTTTTCGATCCGCTTTCCTCTTCTTCCGCTCGAGTAGCTCAACTTTTCGCTCCGCTTTCCCTTTTTCTGCTCAGGTTGCCTAAAATTGAAGCAACTTTACGTAAAATGAATTGGTGTAAAATACCCCTATGGGAATACAGAAAATACCTCTGTTTGAAGTTTCGCTTTATTGAATTCTTCCCTCATGACGGAAAGCACTAGTACATGATAAAATATAGTGTTAGAGGAGTGAAATAAATGACAGAAACAAGCTTTCCTTTTCCTTCAGATGGGAAAAGATACTATACATGGAATCGCTATTTACGTGAGCAATTTGGTCATAAAGTCTTTAAAGTAGCACTGGACGCAGGCTTCGATTGTCCAAATCGTGATGGTACCGTTGCTTTTGGTGGCTGTACTTTTTGCAGTGCAGCAGGCTCTGGTGATTTTGCTGGCAATAAAGTCGATCCTATAGATGTGCAATTCGCTGAAATTCGAGACAAAATGCATCAAAAATGGAAGGATGGCAAGTACATGGCTTATTTCCAAGCTTATACAAATACACATGCCCCACTTCCCGTATTAAAAGAAAAATTTGAAGCGGCACTGGCGCAGGATGGCGTTGTAGGTTTATCGATTGCTACTCGTCCAGATTGTCTTCCAGATGACGTAGTAGAGTATTTAGCTGAATTAAATGAGCGTACTTATTTATGGATTGAGCTAGGTCTTCAAACAGTGCATGAAAAAACAGCAAATCTAATAAACCGTGCCCATGATTATGCCACATATGTTGAAGGTGTTGAAAAGCTTCGAAAACATGGTATACGTGTATGCTCACACATTATTAATGGCCTTCCTCTTGAAGACTATGACATGATGATGGAAACTGCACGTGAAGTGGCAAAGCTTGATGTACAAGGCATAAAAATTCACTTGCTACACCTTTTAAAGGGGACGCCTATGGTCAAACAGTACGAAAAGGGCATGCTAGAATTTTTAGATCAGGATGTTTATACAAAGCTTGTAGCAGATCAACTTGAGATTTTACCTCCGGATATGGTGATTCACCGTATTACAGGGGATGGACCCATTGATTTAATGATCGGCCCAATGTGGAGCGTTAATAAGTGGGAAGTATTAAATGGCATTGATGCAGAGCTTGAACGCCGTGGAAGCTGGCAAGGGAAATTTTATCAGGCTGAGGTTGTCAAATGAAGCTACAACGTGTTTTACAATATGCTCAACAACTGTTAAAGGCTACAGTTGAGGAGGGTGATACAGTGGTCGATGCCACTGCAGGTAACGGTCATGATACATTATTTTTAGCACAGCTTGTCGGGGATAGTGGTCAAGTATATGCCTTTGATGTTCAAAAAAGTGCTGTGGATGCCACACTACTTCGCCTGCTTGATCATGGCTTAGAGCATCGTGGACTTGTCTTACATAGAGGGCATGAGGAAGTTGCTAAATATGTACACAAGCAAGTGGCAGCCGCCATATTTAATTTAGGTTATTTACCTGGTAGTAATCACGATATCATTACAAAGCCAAATACGACAATAGTTGCCATTCAAGATTTACTAAAGTTACTGAAGATTGGTGGACTGATTGTTTTGGTCATTTACCATGGTCATCCAGGTGGCAAGGAGGAACGAGATGCTGTCATAGAGTATGTAAGTCAGCTTCCTCAAAAATATGTACATGTACTAAAATATGAGTTTTTAAATCAACAAAATGATCCACCTTTTATTATTGCTCTGGAAAAAATGAAAGATTACCCAATCGAATAATTTTAAGGCATGGCTTCGATTCTTATCGAATTCATGTCTTTTTTGCTTATCAAAAGGAAATATCCCCCGATGGCGCGGGGGATAGGGAGGAGTTACTTATTTTCATGTCAAATTACCTTCATTAACTTAGCTTAAGTTAACGTTTTAAAGATTGTTGTTTCATTGCTTCTACATAGCGTTGATTAACTTTATCCCAATCGACAGTATTCCACCAATTTTTAACAAAATCAGGGCGACGATTTTGATAGTTCAAATAATATGCATGTTCCCACACATCGATTACGAGCAAAGGAATTTTTCCTTCAATTAAAGGTGTATCTTGGTTAGCTGTACTCATAATGCTTAGTTGATTATCCTCCAGCACTAGCCATCCATATCCACTTCCAAAGCGAGTAATTGCTGCTTTAGAAAGCTGATCCTGAAAATTATCAAACGTTTTAAAATAATATTCAATTGCCTGTCCAATATCAGCATTAGCCTCACCACCGCCATTGGGACTCATCATTTCCCAAAATAAACTGTGACAGTAGTGTCCTCCACCATTATTTTGTATGGCAGTCTGAATGTCAACTGGAAGCAAATCAAGATTACTTAATAAATCTTCCAATGATTTATTTTGTAGGTCATTATAGCCTTCTAAGGCCATGTTTAAATTATTTACATATGTTGCATGATGCTTTGAATGATGAATCTCTAACGTTCTAGCGTCAATATAGGGCTCTAATTGATCGTAGTCATATGATAGTTGCGGTAAATGGAACACAGTCATTTTTTCACCACCTTCTAAAAAGTTTCTTAAAGGAAAAATAATTTCCTTAATACAAAATATATATTCTTTTTCCATTGTCGTCAATAGGAATTTTATTTTCTTTTTGCAAAAACAAAAAAAGCTATCAAATAGAAATAAAACATTCTATTTAATAGCTTTCCCTATATTACCTATTTATTTTGACGTTTTTTATTATAATCAACCCAGAAATCTGCCCCTTTAATACCAAGTACTTGAGGATCAAAAACAGGATCTTTTCCTTCTTTTTTCTGTTTCTCATAATCCTTCAATGCCACTATTGCAGGTTTCATAATGATTAAAATTGCTATAACGTTAATCCATACCATCAGTCCAAGTCCAACATCCCCCATTGCCCAAGCAAGGTCTGAAGTACGAATTGTACCATAGAATGCAGCTATTAAAATCGCAAACTTCGCAATCCATATGACGACTTTTTCAGCTGAACCAGAGAACAAATAAGCCACATTTGTTTCAGCAATATAGTAATAGGCCATAATTGTTGTAAAAGCAAAGAAGAATAATGCAATTGCTACAAATGGACCACCGAATCCTGGTAATGCAGAATCTACAGCAAATTGTGTGTATGCTGCACCTTCCTTAATACTTTTTGCAAATGTTAGTTGATCTTCTCCAGAAAGGCCATTTTTGTTAAATTCTCCAACGTGAATAAATGGATCAGTACCTTCTGCTGCCTTTTCATCCTGTACATTATACATGCCCGTAAATAAAATCATAAATGCTGTAGCTGAACAAATTAATAATGTATCAATGTATACGGATGCTGCTTGCACAATTCCCTGTTTTGCAGGGTGCGATACTTCTGCTGCTGCCGCTGGGTGCGCTCCAGTTCCTTGACCAGCCTCATTTGAATAGATACCACGCTTAACGCCCCAAGCAATTGCAGAGCCAATAATCCCACCAAAAATTTCTTGAGCACCAAAAGCGCTAGAAAAAATAAGTGCAAATACGGATGGGATTTCTGTGATATTCATCCCAATAATAATGATAGCCATAATAATATAAGCTAAAGCCATAAACGGAACGATAATCTGTGCAGCATTCGCAATCCATTTAACTCCACCAATAATAATTGCACCTAATAATACAACAATAATAAGACCCGTAATCCAAGTTTGAATACTGAAAGCGTTTTCAACAGCAGTTGCAATTGCATTGGATTGAACACCTGGCATCAAGATTAACATTGCTATTAAGGCAGCAATTGCAAAAATTATTGCGAACCATTTTTGACCCATTCCCTTTTCTATGTAAAAGGCAGGTCCACCGCGATATTCAGTATCTTTCTCTTCTTTATAAATTTGTGCTAACGTTGATTCTACATATGCAGTTGCTGCGCCAATAAAGGCGATTGCCCACATCCAAAAAACAGCACCAGGTCCCCCCATACCGATGGCTGTAGCTGTACCAGCAATATTACCTGTACCTACTCTCCCAGATAACGCAATAGACATTGCCTGGAAAGATGAAATCCCTTTTTCCGATTTTTCGCCTTTAAACATTAAAACAAACATATCTTTAATGTGTCTTACCTGTAAGAACCGCGTAATGATTGAAAAAAACAATCCAATTAACAAAATACCATAAATAAACCACGGTCCCCACAAAATATCATTCAATTTTCCAACAATTGCCTCCATTTTACCCCTCCAATGTGAAAATTCTATTTTATAAGTCATTATAGTATTACACTTTTCTGAAAATTACAACATTATATTTCAGGAATAATAAATTAGTAATTTTCTAGTAAATTGGAGAGGTCAAACATTACTCAATAATATAGCCAATTCTACGAAGAGCATTGTTGATAAAATCACGAATATAGACAAAAATCTCTTCCCGCTCTAGTTCATGAAATAGATTATGATAGCAATTCGCCCATTCCTTAAACTGAAACTCTGTAAATTCCTGCTGATGAAGCCAATTACGAGTTTGTTTAGTTTCCGTTATACTATCTTTTTCAGCTGTCATTACAAGCATAGGCATATTTGGGAATTCAGCCTTTGGTAATAATACTAAATTCCGCATCATTTGCTGTAGCTCTCGATACCATTTCACTGAGACAACTGACATAAAAGGAATCTCATCCTTCATCTCTTCTCTCCCTTCTACACTGCGAGTCAATTTCTCCAATGTAATTTCATGTGTTATTTTAACATTAGCTGTAAGCGCACTTAAACTTGTTAAAGCATTTGATAGTTTACCTGGCAACAGCTTTAATTGAAGCCATGGTGAAGTTAGTATAATGCCTGCACTTTCATATTTTTTCTTGTGCATAGTATGTAGTAATAATGTTGCACCAAGCCCATGCCCTATTAAAAACACAGGTAAATTATATGAAAAAGCATTCTCCATTAAATGTCTAGTATACTTGTTGTATTCTTTAAAATCCTCATCATGAACACGTGAAAACCTTGCATTGACACCATGATTCGGTAAATCCCCCATGACAATGTGGAAGCCTTCCAATCTAAGTTTTTCTATCAGCCATGCATACCAGCGGTGATTTTCATATGCACCATGAAGAATAGCAACCACAGCCTTTGCTTGTCCATCAGCTTCCCATTTCCACATTTACATAGTCCTCCTAAAAAAATTATTACATATTGATTATAACGAAATACTTAACTTCATTAATTTTATATTTCCATCAAGTTACGTATTTGATACGATAATATTACATCATAGAAAGAAAAGAGGCGATTCTCATGATCTATCCATTTAAAGGTAAAACACCAACCATCGATCCATCCGTTTTTATTGCTGATTATGCGACCGTTACTGGCGACGTTACAATAGGTGCTGAAACAACTATTTGGTTTAACACTGTTATTCGTGGTGATGTGTCACCAACAATTATCGGTAAACGAGTAAGTATTCAAGATCTTTGTTGCTTACACCAAAGTCCGAAATACCCGCTAATTATTGAAGATGAAGTAACAGTGGGACATCAAGTAACTTTACATAGCTGTACAATTCGCAAAAATGCCTTAATAGGTATGGGATCAATCATATTAGACGGAGCAGAGATTGGAGAGGGTGCATTCATAGGAGCTGGCAGTCTAGTACCTCCAGGTAAGGTCATTCCACCGAATAGCTTAGCATTAGGTCGTCCGGCTAAGGTTGTTCGTGAATTAAATGCTGAAGATAAAGAAGATATGGAACGTATCGTCCGTGAGTATGCAGAAAAAGGACAATATTATAAATCTCTTCAAGCAAACAATAAATAATACTAAGTAGCCCCATTTCATCAATTCATCTCTTCACCTGTAGAGAGTCTTCTGTATCTTCCGCTGCCGCTACGCGCATAAAACATCTGCCGCTGTGCTTTTGATACAAAAAACATCTGCTGAANNCCCTTTCTAATTAATACTTTAATATAATTTATAATTCACTTTAACACTTTAGCGGGATAGTTTATAAACGTGCTCTTTCTCTTAAAGCCTCTGCTCTATCTGTTTGCTCCCAAGGCACATTTAAGTCAGTACGACCGAAATGTCCATATGCAGCAGTTTGCTTATAGATAGGGCGACGTAAATCAAGCATTTTAATAATCCCTGCTGGACGTAAATCAAATAGCTCACGTACCCACTCGACAATCTCGCTTTCCTTCACTTTTCCAGTACCAAATGTATCAACAGCAATGGATACCGGCTGAGCAACACCAATTGCATAGGCTAATTGTACTTCAGCTCGTTCTGCTAAACCTGCTGCCACAATGTTTTTGGCTACATAACGTGCTGCATATGCTGCTGAACGGTCAACCTTTGTTGCATCCTTTCCAGAGAACGCACCACCGCCATGACGCGCATAGCCACCGTATGTATCTACGATGATTTTGCGTCCAGTTAGACCGGCATCACCTTTCGGACCACCGATAACAAAACGACCAGTTGGGTTAATGAAATATTTAGTATTTGCATCTAGTAATTCACTCGGAACAACTGGTGCAATTACGAACTGTTTTAAATCTTCCTGAATTTGCTGAAGTGTTGCCTCTTCATCATGTTGTGTTGAAATGACAATCGTATCTACTCGTACTGGTATATTGTTTTCATCATATTCAATCGTCACTTGCGTTTTTCCATCGGGACGTAAATACGCTAGTTCACCAGATTTGCGCGCTTCTGTTAAGCGACGTGCTAATTTATGCGCTAGACTAATTGGTAAAGGCATAAGCTCGGGTGTTTCATTACATGCATAACCAAACATTAAGCCTTGGTCACCCGCACCGATTGCTTCAATGTCAGCGTCTGTCATAGAGCCTTCACGAGCCTCTAGTGCTTGGTCAACTCCCTGTGCAATATCTGGTGATTGCTCACCAATCGCTACAAGCACTGCAAGATTTTCTGCATCAAAGCCATATTTCCCACGTGTATATCCGATTTCGGCTACAGTATCTCGGACAATACCTTTAATATCTACATAGGTAGAAGTAGTAATTTCCCCTGCTACTAATACTAAACCTGTTGTTACTGTTGTTTCACACGCTACACGTGCATTTGGATCTTCTGCTAAAATGGCATCTAAAATGGCATCCGAAATTTGGTCACAAATTTTGTCTGGATGTCCTTCTGTCACGCTCTCTGATGTAAACAGTCGACGGTTTGTCATTTGGTTTTCCTCCTATTACTCTTACAAAAAGTATTTGTGAATACGGTACTCATTACCCATGTCAAGTCCGATCCTAAGGATTGAACTCTCAAGCCGTTACTGCTGTCGCTTCGCTTTCGTATCAATTTCGCCTTGGNNCTTTGAAAATCCGTGACATCCGCCAGAGGCTTTATCTTCATTCAGTAGATGTTTGGACACCCACTGAAAAGGAACCAAAATCGCATTTATCTCTACCTCCTAAAGGTGGAGTCTTCTGTATCTGCCGCTACGTTTACGCGCATAAAACATCTGCCACTTTGCTTTTGATACAAAAAATATCTGCTGAAAGAAGATAAAAACAGCTGATGCTTTTAACACGAGGATTTCGAAAGATCCGTCATTATAATAAGGAAAGAACTACATATACTTACCTTTATATTTGTTTTTAACAATAAAAAAATCCTTTTCTCACGCTTACTACATGAGGAAAGGAATAATGACTTCGTAACCTTTCACTCTTATCGTTCAAGGGGTTTCCCTTGCATCAGGTTGGCACCAACGCATGTCGTGAAATAGTTCATGCAGGTTGCCGGGTTTCACAGGGCCTGACCCTCCACCAGCTCGGGATAAGAGTATCCGTTCAATATCTCATATTACGTAAAAGGTCGAACGTTGTCAAATATTTTTTACTGTATTATTGTAAAGGTATGAGAGAAACTTTTTGGTCCCAATACGATTAGCACCTGGGTGATGCTGTAAATAGAAGCAAATTAATCCCTATTACTACCTTATATCCTGTGTTAACATAAAAAGTGACCTAATATCTTTATCATAAAGCATACTATTTGTGGCTTTGAAGACTACCCACCCCTACATGCGGGAAGATGAATTCAGTTTTGCTCTTCTAAACTTGAGTTAATAACCTTCCATCTTGTGCGAACCTCATGTTGGTCAAACGTCTTCAAACGCTGTTATGCTCTGGTGAATGAATGATGACATCTCTCATTATTAATTTACTTTTTGTCGTTTTCTTGAAAAGTAATAAAATCTCAAAAATAATTTCTGAATTAGTATAGATTATTTAAGCAATTGTGTTATACTATTTTTGAAATTAAGAAATTCTCCCTCAAACTCAAGGGAATACTATAAAAAAGGATGGTATTTAATCGATGAATTCAGTAGAAATTGCAAACGAACTGAAGGAATTATTAAGCGGCGGTAACATTAATGTTCAACTTTCAGTACCACAATTAGCTGAAAAGGCTACATCTCGTGGTGAGGCTATGTTAACAGTAGATGGCGCAGTTCGTGCAGAAACTGGCAAATACACTGGTCGTTCACCTAAAGATAAATATACGGTAGAAGAAGAAAGCACAAAGGATAAAATTGACTGGGGAAAAGTAAACCAACCAATTTCTTCTGAAGTGTTCGATAACTTATATGTAAAAGTAGTAAAATATTTAAAAGAACGTGACGAATTATTTGTATTCAAGGGCTTTGCTGGTGCCGACAAAGATTCACAACTAAGCATCCAAGTCATCAATGAATACGCTTGGCACAATCTTTTTGCTCATCAATTATTTATCCGTCCAACAGAAGAAGAGTTAGCTTCCCATGTCGCTGACTTCACAGTTATCTCAGCTCCAAACTTTAAAGCAGACCCTGCTGTGGATGGTACAGCTTCTGAAACTTTCATCATTGTCTCTCTTGAAAAGAAAACCATCCTAATTGGTGGAACTGAATATGCTGGTGAAATTAAAAAATCAATTTTCGGTATTATGAACTACTTATTACCACAACAAGGCATCCTTTCTATGCATTGTTCAGCAAACGTTGGTGAAGCTGGAGATGTAGCATTATTCTTCGGTTTATCTGGTACTGGTAAAACGACTTTATCAGCTGATCCTGATCGTAAGCTTATCGGTGACGATGAACATGGTTGGTCTGATAACGGTGTATTCAACATTGAGGGTGGTTGCTATGCAAAAACAATTAACCTTTCTGCTGAAAAAGAACCAGAAATCTACAATGCAATCCGCTTCGGTTCTGTTTTAGAAAACGTAGCTGTCGACCCAGAAACTCGAATTTGTGATTATGATGACGGTTCATTAACAGAAAATACACGTGTCGCATATCCGATCCAATATATTGATAATATTGTTGATCCATCTGTTGCAGGTCACCCAAAAACAATCATCTTCTTAACAGCTGATGCATTTGGCGTATTACCTCCAATCAGTAAATTAACAAAAGAGCAAGCAATGTACCACTTCCTAAGTGGCTTCACATCAAAACTTGCTGGTACAGAGCGTGGTGTAACAGAACCAGAACCAGTATTCTCTACTTGCTTCGGTTCTCCATTCCTTCCACTTCCAGCAACTGTCTATGCTGAAATGTTAGGTCAAAAAATTGACGAACATGGTGCGCAAGTATACTTAGTGAACACAGGTTGGACTGGTGGCGAATATGGTACTGGTAGCCGTATGAAGCTTTCTTACACTCGTACAATGGTACGTGCAGCAATCGATGGCAAATTAGCTGATGTTGAAACAATCCAAGATTCAGTATTTGGATTACATATTCCAACTGCTGTTGAAGGTGTACCAACAGAAGTACTTAACCCTCGTGATGCATGGGCAGACAAAGCAGCTTATGACAAAAAAGCGACTGAGCTTGCTGGTCTATTCAATGAAAACTTCAAGAAATTCTCTAATGTCTCTGAAGCTATCACTACACTTGGTGGGCCATTAAAATAATTTGCTTATACAAAGGGAACGATTTGTAGTCGTTCCCTTTTTTCTTTTTCTTTTACAAAATTTCGAATCGCTACACGAGGCTAACTATGCAGGTAGTGGTATTTTGAAGATGAGAGAGGAGCAGAGACGGTTGTTGGAGATAATTATTAGGAAAAGTATGTAATTGTTTCCTCCCACCATATCCTCGTTATGAACGCACAATTTGAGGTATGGTGGGCCCAGTTACTGACGTTTCATCCATTCGCAAAGAGCACGGACGGTCTCACGATTTTTTGCTGGAGGATATTGATGGGCAAAATGACGGTCATACCATGTTTCGTAAGTTTTATTGGCATCCTGTAAATAAAATTCTAATTGTCTAGCATGCTCGATATCTACATTTTCATCTAGATACCCATGAATAATAAGCACCGGCGCTGTAATATGCTCTATTTCAAATAATGGTGTTCGCGCGTCATAAGCCTCTGGCACACGATTAGGCGTTCCTCCTATAACTCGCTTCATCATTCGGCGCATATCTATCCGCTCCCAATAAGTAGCAGTTGCATCAGAAACGCCTGCCCACGTTACAACAGAGGTGATATCTCTGCGTAATATGGCTGTCCAAAGTGCCATAATCCCACCACGTGAGAAGCCAAAGACATGTATATTATCATTGCAGTACTGCTTTAACACGTTTACTCCGTAAACAGCATCATATCGATCAGCACCTGCAAACTCATCTCGCCCCTCCCCACCACGATTCCCTCGGTAATACGGTGCAAAAACAATAAAGCCCTGTGCTGCAAATTGTGCGACACGTGAAGGTCTAACCATTCCAATACTCTGCATGCCTCCACGTAGATATAAAAAGCCATCATATGTACCTTCAGCTTTTGGCTCAGCCAATAAACCTTTCACACGAAGACCCAAAGATATATAGGTAATTTCCGTTAACCGAACAGCTGGATTCGGCGAAGGATAGGTGCGTTTTTCAACGATTTCACCATTGATCATCATGTTTCAACTCCTCCAGCATTTTTTGCATGCCTTCATCCTTCATATGAAAGCTTAAATTTGGATGATTCGCAAATTCATCGTCGGTTAACCAGATCATCCCTGATGTCTCTAAATCAAACTCTATGTCCTCTTGCCCTGCAAATTGAGCAGTAAAAACCGTTTTACAAAATAACACTTCATCATGAACGGCATATTCTGCAAACCACTTTAAATTTTTTACATGAACTCCTGTTTCTTCAAACACTTCTCGAATTGCTGCCTCTTCCAAAGTTTCTCCAGGCTCTTGCTTTCCACCTGGAACCTCGACGCCACGTCTTTTATGAATCGTACATAGCCATTTGTTATCATATTTCAAAAAAACAAGAACATGTCTAGGTTCAACTGTTAATTCTCCTCTTGTAAAGCTTAAATCCACTCGTAAACCATTTAAATCTGTAAATGAGAACATCCTTTTCAGCTCCTTCTCTTATTTTTGGGTCGAATCAATTTCTAAAAATATTGGCATTCTTCAGCAGTTAGATTGTATCTGCCTCAAAAAAAGAAGGAAATCCCTCCGTAATTCTCCATTCTTCACGTTCTTTTGGGGATACAGTTATTTTTAATATAGTGTAATTATGCAATGACAATCAACAAATAATCGCTAATAATTTCCTCTATAGGGTAAATGGGAACACAAGTTTCAAAAGAAAGTCATTTAAAATTAAATTTTCCATAAAAATAAATGAGGAAAGTATAATTTTTAATCAGGTAGGATTATGTAACTTTTTTAGATTTAGAAATGTCAAATACATAGGGAGGGTAACATAAGTGAAAAAGCTAAAATTTATTTATCTATTAATTTTTTCTTTATTCGTGTTAATTGGCTGTGCTGATAAAAATAAAGATATTACCGTTTTTACAAGTAAAAACCCTGATGCACAGGAAGTATTGTCATTAGATAGTAATGCGGATATATTTCAATGGAATGATATCATCTATAAAACAAATATTGATTGGATTAAAGAACTCCAGTTTACTGAAAATTCAAAGGTTGGAAAAATTGAAGCTAACTCTTCAATTGCAGCGGAATTTAAAAATGGAACAGCAAACAAGTTATCTGTGGGTACTGAAATTTTTACAGTAAAAGAACGAAATGATGTGTTAATGGTGAAAGATGATGGAGAAGTTAAATTTTATTATTTATTAGCTGAAGGTTAATAAAAATCTTTGCAATATGTCACACAAAAAAGCGTATTCGATTTAATTTGAATACGCTTTTGCACTTGGTTGAAACAGGAACAGTACTTATTCCTAAATAACTTGTTTGCCATCAAAATAGACGGTTGGATTTTTGACGACACAATCAATATGAACATCTGCTGCATTTGCGCCACCAAATGGTACATTACTGCCAAATGCAATATGAATGGTACCAAATACCTTTTCATCCTCAAGGACATTCCCACATAATATAGCACTTTTGTTTGCACCAATCCCAAACTCTGCAATGATACGGCCATTGCCCTCCCCTAGTAATTCAAGTAATTTCGGGCCATCTGAACCGATTGCATCCTCTAGTCGACCATTGTGAAGCTTTAGTAATAATGGTTCTTTCAACACACCAATATTGGCAATAGAGCCATCAACTAAAATCTCACCATTTGCAGATGTTTCAATGGGAGCAATGTAGGATTCACCTGATGGAATATTACCATATTCTCCGGAATTGCGTACAATACCTGTTGAACGAATACCGGAACGATTTTCTACGCTAAACGTCAACTCATACCCATCTTTTACAATGTGAACATCCTTTGCAGTATTCAGTAGATTGACATAGCTTTCTACAAGTACTTCTATTTCATTTGCATCAGCATGAAGTGCCCCTTGCTCCAGCATTGCGAATGTAACGCCTGGCATTGTGGCAACTCGCCCGCCATTTTCACACGCCTTTTTTCGAGCCATTGTATGTGTTAGAGAATGGGAGGTAATGCATAAGGTAACATCTACTTGCGACATCAGTGACGATATAGCGTTCACTGGTTCATGTCCAGATTTCTTCAGTAGTGGCATCACAACTAGTATTGTGTTTTCCGTTATGCTTAAACCTGCCTGATGGAAAATTTCAGCAATCTCTTGTTTGTGAACATCTGTTAGAATCATCAGTGTTTCTGAGGATTGAACATTTAAATTATTTTTTAAGATATTCAGTGCAATCTCCTGTAAATGCTGCATGTATTTTTTCTCCTTAATTAAAATTCAAATGATACCTACGTATGATATTTTCAACCTCTTGTCTCGCTTGTGTTAGCGGTTCCAAAACTTCTGGAATACGTTGCTCTGTAAAACGGTAAGTAGGGCCTGATACAGTAACTGAACCTACCACTTCTTCTTCACTATTAAATACAGGCATTGCAAGTGCCAGTACATCCGCAGTATATTCACCTTTACTAACTGCATAGCCACATTCTCGTATCTTTACGAGTTCATCTCGAATTTCAACTGTATCTGTCATAGTATTGTTTGTGTAGGCGATTAGTGGCACATCAATCACTTTTGAAATTTGCTCTTCATTGAGGAAGGCAAGCATTGAACGGTAGGAGGCTCCTACATAAAGTGGTGTTCTACTTCCTCTAGATACTGTGAATTTCACCTTATTGACAGGCTCTGCCTTGAGCAAAGTTAACGCCTCTAAGCCATTTAATACTGTAAAAATAGCAGTTTCACCTGTTGTATCCTTTAATTTTTCGAGAACTGGCATGCAAAGTTGATCAATGTTTAAAGAATCATACATATTCATCCCAATTTCCCATAAGGCAATGCCTAATGAATACTTTTTAGTTATAGGATCTTTCGTAATAAATCCATTATTCTCAAATGTTTCAAGAATACGATATAAATTTGTATGATTCATATTCATTGCCATTGCTAGCTCACGACCACCCCATGTGGGCTTTTCCTTTGTAAACATCTTTAAAACGGCAATAGATAAATTTAAGGTTTTTAGCATCTCTCTCATCCTTTTGATCTATTTATCTGACAGTAACGGGCAGTTCTATCAAGTTTGGTGAGGAATTAACTGCCCGCACATGCCTGATTCGTAAAGTTCTAATCTGTAGGGATGAGGAAAACCCTTCTAATTAGAACTTTACTTTTTCTTGTACAAAAGATTACCTTTACGGTTACTTCAATAAGGGGGAATTATCGAGATAGTATCATGTATGGCAACCGTTTGTACAAGATCGTTTAACTTTAATCAGTGGAGGATGAAGTTTGGGCTCGTAATGACCCGTCCTATACGTCATCCCCCACCGATTAAAATTCATTATCAAAAGTAAGAGAGGAGGTAGCTCCCCCTTACTTTTGATGTAAAAAATCTATGGCAGCCGTAATATAAACTTTTGCACAACGTATGATATCCTCTACACGCACTTTTTCATTATAGCCATGGATACTTGGCAAATAGGCTGGACCATATTGTAGTACTGGAATATTATATTGTCTGAAATGACGAGCATCACTACTTGCCCATTGCATCACACCATATGCCTCTTTACCAGTAACAAATGAGATATTATCTACGATTGCTTGGCATACAGGGTTTTCAGCTGGTGTATAGTTGGCCACACTTTTAAATCCAAAACGTTTTATCGAATAATCAATATTTAATGCATCTAATTTACTTGCCAATATATCAGTAACTTGTTCTTGTGTAATACCAAAAGGTAAGCGGCAATCTATTTGTACCTTACAATAATCAGGAATAACGTTGGACTTCGTACCTCCCTCAATTGTACCAATATTTACAGTAATTTTCTCTAATACTTCTTGATATTTCAAACGGTCTTTTTCCACTTCTCGCATGTATTTTTTAGATACTTCAATTAGGGGCTGTACTTCCTCTGGAATTGTAATCTCTAAATCCCATAAGGTACGTATTTCATTTATAGCAGCAATCGCATCTATAATAGCATTTCTTCCTGCTAATGGTGATAGGCTTCCATGACCAGGTTCCCCACGTACCTCTAATTCAAACCAGTACGAACCTTTTTGACCAATCGTAGGATTTAATGGTGATGAAGGCTCCGCAATTAAACAGCCATCACCCTTTACTAGATTTCGTTCTAATAGCCATGGGACTCCATACTCTCCACCTGTCTCCTCATCGGGAACGATCGCTAAAGTCAGTTTTCCTGGTAGCTCAATATTCAATTTCTTTAGCATCTTAGTTGCAAAAATAATTCCTGCTAATCCTGCTTTCATATCACTGGCGCCACGACCAAGCATCCATCCGTCCTTTACTTCCCCTGAAAATGGGTCGAAATCCCACTTAGCCAAATCGCCAACAGGTACCACGTCTGTATGGCCACAATAAACTAGCTCTTTCCCCTCTGTATTTCCAATAGAGGCTACTAAATTAAACATTTTATCCGCAGATTCATATTTTTCATATGGAATATTTATCTCATTTAAATAATTTTCAATAAAAGTTGTTATTTCCGTTGTATCTCCTGGTGGATTGACGCTTGGAATTTGAATTAATTTTGAACATAATTCAATCAACTCATCTTTATTATGTTCAACTTCTTCAATTAGTTGTAACTTGAGTGCGTGTAAATCATTGTTCATGAGCAGGTACCTCATTCCCTTTTGTTTGTAAATGATTCATGCTTCCATATAAAATTTCGATAAGAGCAAATTGCTTTTCATCATAGAATGAACATTTTTTTGCACCAAAAACCTTAGCTACTTCTAAGACAAATCGAACGACATTTTCTACATCTGTTACATGTGTGGCACCTGTTGCACAGCCTGCTACCACAGATTCTGTTGTAATGGCAACGCCTACAACTGGGCTTGTTGTGGCAACAGCCGGTTGTAAAATACTATTAACATGGAATAGACCATTTCCATATGGTGTAATATCTTGCGTAGTAATTGGCATGACAACAGGAGAAATTCCTGCCGATTGAGTATACACATGTAGTAAATCATCACTAACCTTCAAAATATAGCCTTCCTTAACGGTTGGGGTGATGGCAAACCCTTTATGATTACATATTTGATTACCCTTTGTTGTATCAATCGATAATATAGCATCCATCGTTTCATCAACTTCATTATCATTCATAACACTAATATCTACTGGCGAATTCATAAATGGTACTGGCTCGTGTGGTAAAGTTGGGGCTGTTGGACAAATATGTGTAGTAAAAATAACGTCCCCCTCTAGCTGATCGCCCTTTAAAGCCATATCAATTGTTTTTGCTGCACTTGCCATACAGGCTAATGCACCATCACCATCAGAAACGAAGCCTGTCATTTCTGGGCGTGCTCCAATTCCACCTAAACGTCCAATAATACCTAGTGTTGGGGCGCTCCCACCTGATGATTTACCGTTTTTCCCCTTGACCAAAACTCTTACAAAATCAGTGGAGCCATTGTCACCCTTAATCGTTTTTACAGTAACATCTGCAGAAGGGTCAATATTGTGTAAGTAATCTTTAACAACCTCCCCATTTACATAGATACTATCCATTAATTCGTATAATTCCATAACATGTTTCAATGACATATTCTTGTGCTCCTTTTTTATTACCTCACAACATTTGATAGCACTTCGTGAAATCGTTTGATAGACGTTTTCCCAAGCTTCTAATAAATGAATGCTAATGAGGCTTTTTTTTCATGTTGTATTTTCTTAGGCATACCCTAAGCTACTGCTATCTTAATTAGCATTATATAAATGACAAGAGACCTGATGTGTTGCTGTAACTGTATCTAGAGTAGGCTGAACTTGTGCACATTTTTCTGTCGCGAATCGGCAACGTTTATGAAATGCACAGCCGCTCGGTGGATTGACTGGACTTGGAACGTCTCCAGTTAAAATAATGCGCTCCTTATTATCAAAGGGATTATCCTTTGGAATTGCTGATAATAAAGCCTGTGTATATGGATGTTGAGGATTTCCATATATCTCTTCATACGTGCCAATCTCTACTATTTTCCCTAAGTACATTACAGCAATCCGATCACACATATAATTGACAACATTTAAATCATGTGAAATGAAAATATAGGTTAGCCCAAATTCCTTCTGTAAATCTTTCAATAAATTAATAACCTGTGCTTGTACAGATACATCCAATGCTGAAACTGGCTCATCACAAACAACTATATCTGGATTTAATGCAAGTGCACGAGCAATATTAATGCGCTGCCTTTGTCCACCTGAAAATTCATGTGGATAGCGCTTAGCATGATAGGCACTTAAACCAACTGTCTCCAGCAATTCAATGACACGTTTTTTGCGTGAGGCATCATCTCCAATACGGTGAATGGCAAGTGGCTCAGCAATTAAATATTCAATCGTTTTTCTAGGATCCAATGAGGCATATGGATTTTGAAATACCATTTGTATGGATTTTCGTGCCGAACGAATATCCTTTGTATTTAAATTTGCTAAATTTGTTCCGTTAAACTCAACTATTCCTTCTGTGGGGGTAATTAATTGATTAATAAGACGTGCGACCGTTGATTTACCGCAGCCAGATTCTCCAACAATGCCTAATGTTTCTCCTTTATATAATTCAAAGCTTACACCATCCACCGCTTTTACAAATTGTGTTGTCTTTTTAAAAGGAATAGAACTTTTAATAGGGAAATGCTTTTTCAAATTGCTTACTTTCAAGACCAGCTCTCTATTTTGCTGCATTAAAAATTCCCTCCTTACGCTCTACAATTTGCTCTTTCGATTGCAGATGGCAAGCCACAAAATGGTTTTCTCGTACCTCTTGTAATTCTGGTATTTTACTACGACAAATATCTGTTGCCATTGGACAGCGAGAAGAAAAATGGCAGCCATTGTGTGGCATCGTTAAATCAGGTGGACTACCTGGAATCGCTGGTAGCCTGTTTTGCTCCTGTGTGCCCATCGTAATTTGTGATTCTAGTAATCCCCATGTATAGGGGTGCAAAGATTGCTCATATAATTGCCTAGTTGTAGTAGATTCTACTGTACGTCCTGCATACATCACATTTACCTTGTCACAAAGTTCCCATACAACGCCTAGATCATGAGTAATCATAATAATAGCTGTATCGTGCTCCTGCTGTAGCTTCTTCATTAAATCGAGAATCTGTGCCTGCACAGTTACATCTAGTGCAGTTGTTGGTTCATCTGCTATGAGCAGCTTAGGATTGCATGCTAGTGCAATGGCTATCATAACTCGTTGTCTCATACCACCTGAAAATTCATGAGGATACATTTTTAGGCGTTTTTCAGGCTCTGGAATCCCCACCATTTTTAACATATCAACGGCTTTTTCATTGGCTTCTTTTTTGGATAAACTTTCATGCGCACGAATAACCTCAATAATTTGATTGCCAACTGTAAGAACTGGGTTCAAGCTTGTAATGGGGTCCTGGAAAATCATCGACATTTCATTGCCTCGCACATTGCGCATTTCCTTTTCTGAAATTCCTAGTAACTCGCGCCCATTAAAGTGAATTTTTCCATTAGTAATTTTTCCTGGCGGAGATGGGATTAAACGCATTAATGCTGTAGCTGTAACACTTTTTCCCGATCCTGATTCCCCTACAATTCCAAGTGTTTCTTTTTTATTCAATTGTAGATTTACGCCATTTACAGCTTTCATCGTTGAGCCGCCACTTTTAAATTCAACCGTTAAATTTTCAACATCTAGTAAACGTTCAGTCATGATGCCACCCCCTTCCCTATCAAACTTTCATTTTTGGATCTAATGCGTCACGTAATCCATCACCTAATAGATTAATACCTAGCACTGTTAGTAAAATACAGATTCCAGAGAATGTTGCCATTTGAGGATTCAACACTAGAAAATCCTTACCATCCTTCAGAATACTGCCCCATGAAGCAGTAGGTGGTTGTATACCTAAGCCTAAAAAGCTAAGCGCTGCCTCAGAAATAATGGCCCCAGCCGTACTCATTGTGCCGTAGACAATTAACGGCGCAAGACAGTTTGGTAAAATATGACTAAAAATAATACGTGTATGTGTAGCACCTAATGAATGAGTTACTTCAATAAACTCCTCCTCTTTTACGCTTAACACTTGTCCACGCACCAATCGTGCAAACCCTGGTATATTGGCAATACCAATGGCTACGATAACGTTTACTAATCCTTGACCTAGCACTGTCATTAATGTAATAGCTAATAAAATAAATGGAAAAGCAAACAGACCATCCATTGTCCGCATAATGATAGAATCTAAACGCCCACCAAAATAGCCTGCAACTAATCCAAGTAATGTCCCAAATACTGCCCCAAAGAGTACAGCCGCAACACCAACAACCATTGAAATGCGCGTACCATACACTAAACGACTAAACAAATCTCGACCATAGTTATCTGTACCAAGTAAATGTCCATCTGTATTCATTGGTAAAAATGATTTACCAACAGTCATTTCATTTGGTGGATGGGTCGCAATAAGCGGAGCAAAAATGGCTACAATGGTCATCAGCATTACAATAATTAAGCCAATTGTTGCTAATTTATTTTTTAACAATTTTCGTAATAATGTATTTTGCTTTTTGTTGTCATTTACAATTACTTGTGCCATCGTTACTTTTTCCCCCCATCCGATTCAAGATTTACTTTTGGATTTACGACTTTATATAAAACATCCACGATTAAATTAATAAGGACAAAGATGAAGGCAATAAAAATAACTGTCCCCTGTACAACGACAAAGTCACGCTTATCAATCGCGTCTACAATAAGTCGCCCCATACCCGGCCAACTAAAAATCGTTTCAGTTAATACTGCACCGCCTAGTAAATTTGAGATTTGCATACCTAGTACAGTTAAAATAGGCGTTAATGCATTTTTAAATGCATGTTTACCGATAACTAAATATTCCTTAATACCTTTAGAACGTGCAGTTTTAATATAATCCTGTGAAATAACTTCCAGCATACTCGAACGTGTTATACGAGCAAATGTCGCCATCGGTATAGTAGCTAGTGCAAATGCTGGCAACAGTAAATGTTTGATATATGGCCAAAGTCCATCATCTAAATTTCCCATTCCTGTTGCAGGTAGCCATCCCAGATTAACGCTAAAGAATAACACTAGCATAATTCCTAGCCAAAAGATTGGCATCGAGACACCCACTAAGGATATAAGCATGACTACATAATCTATTATTGTATTTTGCTTTCTTGCTGCTAATATTCCTGCGGGAATCCCAATGACTACTGCAATTAGAAGCGCTGCCAGAGCTAATATCACTGTATTCGGAAATCTTTCTATAATGAGCCCAATGACAGATTCACTATAAGAATATGAATAACCCAGATTAAGCTGCGCTAGGTCTGCTACATAGGAAATAAATTGTGATGGGATCGATTTATTTAACCCTAACTCTTCCCTTAAATTCTCTACATCTTCCACACTTGCTTGAGGACCTAACATAACAGATGCCGGATCACCTGGAATCATTCTCGTAATAATAAATACGATGATTCCAACTACTAGCAGTGTCGGGATAAGGTTTATTAACCTTTTTAAAATAAATGAGCCCATTTTTCAAGACCTCCTTTTCATTATTAGAATCAGTGGTTCATATTGTGAATAACTAAATACTACACCTAGTGATAATTATTTGTAAATATATTTTTTTCTGAATCTTTATAATTTTTTATTTACTTTCTGTTTACAAATGTGCTACTTTTATTTCGAACCTACCATTTTTGAATCAACGGTTCATATTGTGAAACAAAATATAAGGAGGCTAGCATGTATGAAGAAAACAAACGTAAAAAAATCTGTACTACTACTGTTTTTAACTTTAATGATTGGGATTTTAGCAGCGTGTGGTGGTAACTCTGATAAGAAGAATACATCAGAAGAAAAAGAAGGCGAAGCTACATCAGGTGGAACGTTAAATATCGGACTTTCGGCAAATTCTAAAACTTTTGATCCCATTAAATACACTGGGGTTTACGAATCACAGGTAATGCGTCAAATGGGTGATACTTTAGTTGTTTATAACAAGGATTTATCAGATATCATTCCTTCCTTAGCTACGGAATGGAAAGTATCAGACGATATGTTAGTTTATACATTCAAGTTACGTGAGGGAGTAAAGTTCCAAAAAGGGAAATATCAAGACGGTCGTGATATGACTGCGGAGGACGTAAAATATTCGTTAGAGCGCTCCGCAAAAGAATCTGCAATGAATCGTCTAAGTGGCGTAACAGAGGTAAAAGTAATTTCTGATTATGAGGTTGAGATTCATTTAGCATCTCCAAATGCCGCATTACTTGCTATGTTAACAGATGCAGGTAACATCATTATCCCAAAAGAAGAGGTTGAGGGCTGGGGAGACAGTTTCTCTGAGCATTTCATCGGAACAGGTCCATTCCAATTAACTGAATGGAAAAAAGACCAAGAAGTAAAGCTAGTCCGCAATGAAGGTTACTGGGGTGAAAAACCTCATCTTGATAATGTAACAATGAAATTTATTTCTGATCAAAACATGATGACAAATGCATTACGTTCAGGAGATATCGATATCGCAATGGATGTAAAAGGCCAAAATCGTGAAATTATTAACCAAGATAGCAATTTTGAGCTTTTAACAAATCCTGGCTTATCGATTGTTTACCTTGATCTTAATAACAAGGTAGGTCCAACGGCAGATAAACGTGTACGTGAAGCTATCTATATGGCAACAAATGTAGAGGAAATTATCACTGGTGTTAACCAATGGGGTGGTGGCGATGTTTCTTATTTACCTCTGCCTCCAGGTTCATGGGGCTATGATAAAGCTTTAATTGACTTAGTACCAAAATATAATCCTGAGGAAGCTAAAAAGTTATTAGCTGAAGCTGGATATCCAGATGGCTTTAAAACAGAAATTTTTGTATCTGAGGCACGTGTTCCTTACGCAACTATTTTCCAAAGCCAATTAAAGAAAAACTTAAACATTGATGTAGATATCAAGGTTCTTGAGTGGGGAACTTACAGTGATACAGTTGCTAAAGGAAAAGCATCCATGAATATTGGTGGCTGGACATGGTATCCAGATCCATACTTCTTCCTATACCAATTATTCCACACAAATCAAATTGGTGCTTTAGGTAATGGGAAGGGCTATAGCAATCCAGAGGTGGATAAATTATTAGAACGTGCGGTATCGGAAACAGTTGTCCAAGAAGAACGTGCAAAATTATATCAAGAAGCTTTAAAATTAATTTTAGCTGATGTTCCTCGTATTGAATTAGAGGCTACACAAACGGTAGCTGGCGTGAATAAAAAGGTAAAAGGCTTTGAGGTTTCTGCAGATAACTCCGTACAAATTGTACACCCTAACGGGACGAACGTTTCAATTTCAAAATAATTTAACATGAAAAGTGGAGATGATTAGTCTCCGCTTTTCTATTCATAGGAAAGGGAGCGCAGACGATGACTCGTTATATAAATGGTCTTGTTTTCAATTCTGAGACTCGTAGTTTTGAAAATACTGATTTTGAAGTACATGGTCAATATTTCACACAATTAAATACGGCTGAAACGGAAATCGATCTTCACGGTTATTACATTACACCAGGTCTTATCGATAGCTGCTCACAAATTGGGTTAGCTGAAATTGGCATACGCTGGGAGGGCGATGACAGCTTTGAGTTTGAATCACATCTACAATATTCAGTTATTGATGGCATCTATCCCTTTGATACAGCGTTTAAAAATGCCCTTTCACATGGCATAACTGCCTCGCATATTGTCCCCTCTCCTAAAAGCTTGGTTGGTGCAAAAACGGCTATCATACACCATACACCTTCCACTGTTGATGAAATGGTGATTAAAAAAGATTTCGGTTATTCCTTCTCAATCGGTCAAAATGCCAAAAGCACATTTTTTGCAGCGCAGAAAAAACCACTTACACGTATGGGCATTGCCAAAATTATGAGAGAAACACTCCAACAAATTCAAGAACAAGAGCCACTGATTCGCAAAATTTTGGTTCGAGCACATAAAGCTGTTGACATTGAGCTGATTGCTCGCCTTCAACAAGAATTCCCTTTTGAATTTCATATAATTCATGGTACTGAAATTCCACTGCTTGAGGGAGCATCCTTTAATACGGTGATCGCAGGTCCTACCTTCCGTTATATTGAGCATAATGAAATGATGGCACTTTCACCAAAGTTATATTCACAATTAGCTGCACGTGAAATTCCATTTGTCTTTTGTACAGACCACCCGGTAAGCAGCACAACTCATCTAGCATTAGAGGCATGTTTAGCAGTTCGAGAGAAATTACCTCGTCAGGATGCTCTCTATGCATTAACGACAGGTGCAGCAACTTTACTCGGAATAGAGCATCTAACAGGGTCCATTAAAGATGGGCTATTAGCTGATTTTGTTGTTTGGAATAAGCATCCATTAGATTTAGATGCAAAAGTGGTTGCTACTTTTATTAAAGGAAAGAAAGAATATTCATGGGAAGAGGGTATAACAAGATGATCATTTTCCATAATGCAAAATTTGTAGCCGTCAATGAACAGAATGATACTTTCGAACAGCTATGGATAGATGATGGTCGCATTGTGTATACCGGACCAGCCAAAGAAATCCCTGATAATGCTGAAAAAATAGATTTACATGGTGCATTTGTTACTCCAGGTTTAATCGATATTCATGCTCATGTTGGTACATGGGCAGAGGTTACGGAGGATATTAACGATGCCAATGAATATAGTGAACCCTTTACACCCCTAATGCATGCTTTAGATAGTGTGGACATTCGACACTTCTCGTTTCAGCATGCTCTGGAAGGTGGCGTCACGACTGTACAAACAGGTCCAGGCAGTGCCAATGTTATCGGTGGTATTTGGAGCATTTTAAAAACCGCGGGACCAACACTTGCTTCAAGGATACTTGTTGAGCGCAGTGGATTAAAGGGTGCATTAGGTGAAAATCCTAAAAATGTTTTCGGTAATCAGTATAAGCGTAAGCCTATGACGCGTATGGCCATTGCTCAATTGCTGCGTGATGGTTTTCAACGTGCCACTCGCTTAAGTGAAGAAGAAAAATCAAAGCATGTCAAGCATAATTTGGAGCTGCGACCTTTCATCGAGGTGCTACGAGGAGAAATGCCCCTTCGCCTTCACTGTCACCGAGCAGATGATATTATGACAGCTATTCGTATTGCAAAGGAATTTAATGTTCAGCTACATCTAGAACATTGTACAGAGGGACATATGATCGTTGATGCTGTAAAGGCTAGTGGATTTAATGCAACCGTAGGACCTTATATGCTTACACCATCAAAATATGAAACTCGCAATTCAACACCGGCAATCGCAAAAATTTTTAAAGAGCATGCTATTCCATTTGCTATTATGACTGATCATCCATTTGTACCTATTCAATATTTGAAGTATTGTGCGTCTGAAGCTATTCGCTATGGTTTGGATGAAGAAACAGCATTAAAAAGTATCACCATTCATGCGGCTACGCTTGTACAGCTCGATCATCGAATTGGCTCTTTAGAGGTAGGCAAAGATGCAGATTTTGTCGTATGGTCTCATCCCATTTTTGAAACGGAAGCAAAAGTACTACAAACCTATGTCAATGGTAAAAAATATTACGAAGCGGAGTGAAGAAAATTGGCGAAGTCAAAAATCGCAATTGTAACGATTGGACAAGCACCTCGCAAGGATATGGCTCCTGATATTCAACAATTAAAAGATGCAGGTTTACATGTAACAGAATTCGGTGTTCTCGATTTACTGACTTCCTCAGAAATAGCAGCACTAGCTCCTTCTAGAGAGGATTCAGATGTTCTAGTTACTCTTCTTGCTACAGGTAATCAGGTAAAACTTAGTAAAAGGAAGCTGATGCCTTTTATCCAAAAACGGATTTATGAGCTTCAGGAATTTACATGGATTTTACTTATGTGCACAGGTGATTTCACTAACTCTTTAAATGGTAAGAATCTTTTGCTCCCTGATCGTATGATGACCTATTTAGTCAAAGGGATGAATGCTGATTTAACGCTTGGTTTAATCGGGCCAGAGCCTGAGCAGCAAATGACTGTGGCAGAAAAATGGCAGAAGGCTCAATTTAATGTGACCTTCGCTGCCAGCTCCCCTTATCGTTTTAATGAACAGGATTTATTATTAAAGGCTAAAGAATTGCAATTACATGGAGCTGAATTACTTATCCTAGATTGCATGGGCTACTCAACCGCCATGAAAAATACACTAAAAGACAAGCTTACAATCCCTATTGTTGTACCAAGAGAAGCTGTTTTTACTATTTTAAAAGCTATATGTTAAGTAAAGAGGGTCACCTAATTCAAGTGACCCTCTACTTTTATACACGTTTATTAAAGTAAGGAAGCTGTTCCACAAAGGCCTTCGTGTCCTCATCCCCATATTCATGAATAAGCGCATAAATTTTCATTAATCGCAAATCTATTTCATCATTTTCTCGATCTAAGTGATATTGCAAATAAGGTAATTGTGCACGCCAGGCATTGGAAATTTCAAGCAGTTGCATTTGCTGAAAGATTCTTTCAAAAACATCCAATGCTTGTCGATCTATATTAAGCTCAAAATTCCACGGTCCTGCTTGCGGGTTTGTATAATACATTTTATCGGCTAATGAAAAATATACTCGCTGGCGATCCATCTCTATAAAACACTCCTTTTACCATAGTATGGTGGTAAAAGTGCTGTTTTATTCGCTGGAATGTCAAACTTCCTTCACAATTTAAAAGAGTATCTACCTTATAATAGAAAATGATGAATAGGAAATGGAGTGAATGCCATGAGTTTAATTACGCTCTTAGTTGTGGCAGTAATCATTGTAATAATAATAACGGCTGCTACAATTATCAGTGTCAACCGCGCATATGCCTTTAAACATACAATCGATGAAAAGCCGAAACAAAGCTTTCAACAAAATGAGGATAAATTCAATTAGTACATTTTTCTATACAATTCTTTTATACTTAATACTAATAAATGAATTTGGAGTGAACACTATGGGCGTACCATTACCAATAATAATTATGATTGCCATGATGATGCTTATGTTCGGCGTATCAGTCATTGTCCTTTTAAAGAAAAAAGGAAGCTTTTTAACACAAACAATTGATGCTAAGCCTGAGCAAGTCGATGTGCAACAAAAGGATCAGCAACAATGAAATATCCCTTTATATGGCTCATAAAGTTTTATAGAAAATTTATTTCACCAATGACGCCGCCATCCTGCCGCTTTTATCCCACATGCTCCTCATATGGGCTTGAAGCCTTTCAAAAACATGGTGCCATCAAAGGATTTTTTTTAACAATTACACGTATATCAAAATGTCATCCATTTCATCCTGGAGGCTTTGATCCAGTTCCTGAAAAATGGCCTTCGAAAAAAAATTAATTTTCGAGGGTCATTTTTTCTTGTACTTTTTTCAGATGTGCGTTATGATAATAACTGTTCTAAAAAACAAATCGTAATGATTACTATTTGAAAGAGGTATATAATAATATGAAAAAAGCACTTTTATTGTTTTTAGTTACTGTTCTTGCTTTATTCACTGCTGCCTGTGGGGATAAATCATCAACAACATCCCCCAAACAATCAGAGGGTAAAGAGAAAATGACTATTTATACAACGGTTTATCCTTTAAGTTATTTTACTAAACGAATTGGTGGCGATTTTGTTGAGGTATCCTCTATCTATCCGGCTGGTGCCAATGAGCACACATTTGAGCCAACTCAAAAAGATATGATGAAGCTAGCAGATGCCGATCTATTTTTCTATGTTGGTTTAGGATTAGAAGGCTTTGTAGAAAATGCAAAAAAAACGCTTGCTAAAGAAGACGTAACTATGATTGCAACTGCCGATCATGTTTCAGATGAAAAATTAGCGATTAGCACTGGTCACACACATGCTGATGAAGAAGATCATGATCATGCAGCAACGGAAGAAGAGCACAGTCATTCTGAGGATGAACATGGACATGACGATCATGATCATGGGAATGTAGATCCTCATGTTTGGCTATCCCCTATTATCAGTCAGGATTTAGCCCTTTCCATTAAAGATACTTTAATTGAAAAAATGCCAGAACAAGAAGCTACATTTACAGCAAATTATGAAGCATTAGTGAAGGAACTACAGGAATTAGATCAATCCTTTAAAGCGATGGCTGATAAGGCACCAGAAAAGACTTTCTTCGTATCCCACGCTGCCTTTGGCTATATTGCTGGTCAATATGGCTTAACACAAATGCCAATCGCCGGTTTGAATTCACAAAATGAACCATCTCAAAAAGAGCTTACAGCGATTGTCGATAAAGCAAATGATCTACACATTCATTACATTTTATTTGAGCAAAACGTTTCCTCTAAATTAGCTGAGGTTATCCAAAAAGAAGTGGGTGCAAAATCCCTTGTCTTGCATAATCTAAGTGTTTTAACAGCAGATGATGTTAAAAATAAAGAAACTTACTTTACACTGATGAATAAAAATATACAAACATTAAAAACAGCTCTAAGTACAGAAAAATAAATGAGGAAGGAGGTGCCCCTAAAATCTTATGGGACACCTCCTTTAGTATGACGTATTTTTCTTGTGGCATTCGTTTTTCTATTCTATCAATGCTCGTTAGCCAGCTCTTTGTTGTGTTAACAGCTTCATAGGTTTTCTTTTGCCAATTCTTCATCTGCAAGATACTGTCTTCAATAATAATGGATAGCCCTACGTCTTGAAGAAGTACCTGAACTGTTTCCTCAATTTCCTTGGTCATTTTTAATTTTGTAGGCTTTACTAGCAAGCTCTTTAAATGATTTTGATTATTATCGATTACAATTTTCCCCTTATTAAGAGAGAAGTCATTATTTCGTATTTGTCTTGGTAGTTCCTCCACCTTACTGGTGCGTTGCAAATCAACATAAGCTTCACTTTTAGCTGCTGGAAAACTAGCATAATCCCACGAGTGATCCTGTGCTAGTTGGCGATCAGAAACTAAAAAATATTGGTAACGCACCTCGCCTTTACGATCGGGCAATGGATCATCCCATGTCACATCAATATGATACCAATCATTTTCAAGCTTCACTAAAACCCAGGCATGTAGCTGTTCACCAACATTACCTGGTACGTATTGCACCTCAAAGTCTAACATCTCTAACATACGATAAAGTACAAGTGCATACGCCTGACATACTCCCTTATTTTCCGTTAATAATGTATAGGGAGAATATTGACTTCCGGTTGTTTCCTTTGAATACTCGGCCGATAAAACAATAAAATCATGTGCAGCCTGTAACTTCTGCAATTCAGTTAATCCATACATAGGCGCAATAATATTTTTCAAAGTCTGTTCAACAAACGCTTCTTCTGTGGGTGTAATATGATACGTAAACTCAAAGCTAATGACAATATTATTGGCATAGCCATCATACTTCCATTTAAAACTAGAAATATTGGCATATAGATATGGATCTTTGATTGCTTGTTTGATAAGATCAGATAGTTCATCTTTAATGTTTGATGTGTCACCACTATATCGAATATCAAAATTAGTAGATAACTGCATGACTTCGTATTGAATAAGATTTTGTAGTGTCTCTATTGAATTAGCTGTTGCCATTTTTTTATGTTCATAGTTTGCGAATACTTGCACATGACTCATTTGTAGAACAAATACTATAATGACAGCATTATATATATATTTTCTCATATGAGCCATTCTCCTTTACTAAATAGTTTATGCCTAACATTCCTTATTATGTTAATAAATAATTAATTTAATTCTTAAAGCATATAAATAAAATGGATTTTTACTACAAATAAAAGAGGCCTACACAAATGGGAGGCATTGAAACTAAAAAAAGTCGATTTGCAGCACATTTTTTGTGGCAAATCGACTTTTTCAGTTCAAGCGGAAGGCTTCTTTTTAGGTTATTGCTTTAACTTTCTGCGTAGTAGTTTATTCGCACCATTACGAGGAAGTTTTTCTGTAATGATAATTTTTTTTGGTATTTTATATCTAGCAAGGAATTTTTGACAAAATGCTAATAATTGATCGATCTGTATTTGCTCTTTTAAAACAACAAAGGCAATTGGAACCTGTCCCCACTCCTCATCATCAATGCCACAGACGCCCGCTTCCTTCACCGCAGGATGTGTAAGAAGTATATTTTCAATTTCAGCAGGATAAATATTTTCACCACCAGAGATAATTAAATCTGCCCGACGATCAATGACAAATAAATACCCCTCATCATCTAAATAACCAATATCTCCTGTATATAGCCAGCCATCAACAGTTGCACTTTTTTGTGCAAAACGGCCAATATAGCCTGGGGTAACATGTGGGCCACGTATGCAAATTTCGCCTTCACCAAATAAATTCGGCTCAGCAATTCGAATTTGATTAAAAAATAAAGGCTTTCCTGCTGAACCTATTTTAAACATCGCATCCTCGCTTGCTAAGGTTGCTGTCTGTGACGAGGTTTCTGTCATGCCATACGTTTGAGCTACTGCCAAATGTAATGCGTTGGCTCTCTTTAAATAATCAACTGGTACAGGTCCCCCCCCTGCTAACATCAGTTTAAATCGTGATGAGGCTTGCGCATTTCGCTGCTCAAGTGTATGTAGAATTCTTTCTAAGGTTACAGCGACCACTGACATATGTGTGACATCGCCATCGATAATATTTTGTGAAATAGCCTCTACATCAAAATAATCATATAAATGAACTTTATTGCCATATAAAAGTGAGCGCACTAAAATAGAAAAACCACTAATATGGAATAAGGGTACAGCACATAGCCAAGTATCATCAGCTTGCAAACCTATATTAAGGACAGAAGATGTTGCACTTGCTTGATGATTGCCAACCGTTTGACGAACCCCCTTTGGAAAGCCTGTCGTACCGGAAGTATACATAATAGAAGTTGTTTGATGTAAGGACCATTCTTTTGAAATCTCAATAGAGGCTTCATTCCCTTTTTCGATAGCAGAAAATAAAAGGTGAGGTGCATGTGAAGGTAGTTTTTCAATATCTTCGTCTGCAATTAATATAACCACTGCCTCGGAATCCTCTAGCTGATAGGCTATTTCAGCCTGAGATAGCCTACGATTTAGCATGACCATTTCACACTGTAAATGCATACATGCATAGATCATAATAACAAGTTCCGGCTTGCTTGGTCCCATTATCGCAATACGGTCTCCTTGCTTGATACCAAGGGCTGTAAGTTGTCTGGCACGCTGAATGGATAATTCATTTAATTGTTGAAATGTCCATGTTTGTTCTTTATAGGTTAAAGCGTTTCGCAATGGTGTTAAATTTGCTCGCTGTAAAATCCAATTTGGAAACATCTTGTTGTCCCTCCTATCACTCTTTATCTTACCGCTTTCTAGCATCATCCGTCTATTTGAACGGGTCCATTCATTCTATCCGTCAATTTTTGTCGCCAATCCCTCAATTAGAGCGACCAAACAACCAATTTGTCCATTCTATCCTTCAATTAGCTGAGTCTATCCGTCACTTCATCCATTCTACAAAGAAAAAGCTCGTATCTTTAATTAGATACGAGCTGTTCAATCCTTCATTTAATCAAGGGAATCTTGGGAATTGACCGAAGTCTGGTTGGCGCTTCTCTTTAAATGCGTCACGACCTTCTTTTGCTTCATCCGTTGTGTAATAAAGAAGCGTAGCATCACCAGCCATTTGTTGAAGACCTGCTAAACCGTCTGTATCTGCATTCATAGCTGCTTTTAGGAAGCGTAGAGCAGTCGGTGACATTTGTAGCATTTCTTCACACCATTGTACAGTTTCGTCCTCTAATTGCTCATAAGGAACAACTGTGTTTACTAATCCCATATCAAGTGCTTGCTGTGCATCATATTGACGACATAAATACCAAATTTCACGTGCCTTTTTATGACCAATAATACGTGCAAGATAGCCTGAGCCATAACCAGCATCAAAGGAACCAACTTTTGGTCCAGTTTGTCCAAAACGTGCATTGTCAGCAGCAATTGTTAAGTCACAGACAACATGTAATACATGCCCTCCACCGATTGCATAGCCTGCAACCATTGCCACTACAGGTTTTGGAATTACACGGATTAAACGTTGTAAGTCAAGAACGTTTAGACGTGGGATTTCATCTTCTCCAACATAGCCGCCATGACCGCGAACTTTTTGATCTCCACCTGAGCAGAAAGCATGTTCACCTTCACCAGTTAAAATGATCACTCCAACATTTTTGTCATCACGTGCACGTGAAAAAGCATCAATCATTTCCATTACCGTTTTTGGTCGAAATGCATTGCGTACTTCTGGACGGTTAATCGTAACTTTTGCGATACCGTTATAAAATTCATACTTAATGTCTTCATAAGTATGTAAAGTAGTCCATTGACGTGTCATTGAATTGCCTCCTAATCAATATAATCCTCGTTTATTATCAAGGCACTAACGTAAATTTATCTTCATTAACCCACCCACCTCTACAGATGGTGAGAGGAATGCGATTTTGGTAAGTGTCCAAACACCTACTGAATAAAGATAGACCCCAGGCGGATATCACGGCTTTTAAATTGTGCAGGCACAATTCAAAAACCAAACGCCATGGCGAAATGATTACGTTAAATACTCCTCTATTATTGTAGCAAACTCAGCGGGATTTTCCACATGAATTGCATGTCCAGCGTTATTTACTGTCGTATGCTTAACATTTTTTAATAACGCTTTCATTTCTTGTGCAATTTTACAAAACTTCTCATCTAGAGTACCCGTTATTAAAAGGACAGGAAACTCAAGTTGTGCTAATGACATCCAATTTGATGGCTGATTACCTGTTCCTATACCTCGTAAGCTTCCAGCCAAGCCCTCCACCTTCTGAGAAAGGCGTTCTGTCCTAATCATTTGTCTTACATTGTCTGGTAAAGATTTTTGGGATTCAAACAAAGGGATGTTCTCCCATGCATTGACGAATGATTGTAATCCATTGTGAATTATTTTTTCAGCTAGTTCGTTATCTCTCACACAGCGTTCAGAACGCTCTTGTGAAGTTCGTAAGCCTGGAGAAGCGCTTTCTAAGATAAGCCTTTTGATTCGCTCAGGGTAGGCGATTGCATAAGATAATGCGATTCTCCCTCCCATTGAATAGCCTAACAGTGTAAATTGCTCTAGCTGTAGCTGGCTAATTACTTCCTCTAAATCTTGAATTTGCTCATCCATGGAGAAACGACTGATTTCCTTTGGTACTGCTGTTTGACCATGTCCAATACAATCAATCGCTATCACTCGTATATGCGGCAGAGCTTTCGCCAAATTTCGCCATGTAGCCGTACTACCTGTAAAACCATGTAGGGCGACGAGCGTTTGCTGTGCTCTCTCGTTCCAGATTTCAACATATGTTTCAAGCCCTCGAATCATTAGCTTTGCCATGCTTTTAACCCCGCATTAATGCGATTCCAAAGTGCCCGATGGGCATAAACATTTTCTTCTCTATCTGTGAAAATTTCAAGTAAGCGCAATGGACGTGTTTTTACTGTTGTAAACTTCTCAGAAAGCTCCGAAATATCTTCTACATGGATATAGTCCATATCATACATCTGAGCAATATCATTGAATTCAAGGGCAGTTGGTGTACCAAATAAATCTTCATAATGTGCTTCTACAGTGGATTGTGGTAAATAAGAGAAAATACCACCGCCATCATTGTTCATTACGATAATGGTTAGATTACATTCTTGGTACCTTGATGCAATAAGACCATTGATATCATGTAAAAAGGCTAAATCACCAATAAGTAGATAGGTTTCACGGTTATTCCCCTGACTAAATCCCATTGCTGTTGACACGACACCATCAATACCATTTGTTCCACGATTTGCAATGATACGAATGTCTTTTGGTGTTGCCATTAAAAACGTATCAATATCACGCACAGGCATACTACTGCTCACAAAAATATCACTACCATTTGGAATAAACCTTAATAATCGGCTTACCATTGCTCCCTCATCGACAGCAGCTTCGGAATAGTGCTCAATATATTCAAGCGCTATATCATTGGCATCCTGCCATTCAGCTAAATATTGTGCATCTAGTGCTGTATCAGAGATGTCTAAATTCGTCAGCCATTCTCCTAACTCTGCATGAATAAAATGAGTAGATACACCAGTAGCGTCCCGGAACATCGGATCTTCATCAACAACAATATAAGCGTTTGGCTTGGAATTTGTAATAAACTGCATGATAAATTTAGAAACAGGCTGTGCACCGAAGCGAAGCACTGTATCAGGTTTTACAAGCGCTTTAAACTCATCACTCTTCATAATAGCATCATAAGTTGTAATAATATAAGGTAAACAATCCTCTGGTACTGAAGCACGCATATTTGATAGACTCTCGACGATAACTGGCCATTTTAACTGACGAACAAAATCCCACATAATTGTTAAATCCGTACCGAGTGGCAGCTCCCCAATAATAACAAAGCCTCGTTCGGAGGCTCGTAAAATCGAAGATAATTCCTGCTGAGCTATCTTTGAAGGCATTAATTGAGCCATCCTACTTTGTTTAAATGCTGTTTCTGGTAACTCATCTCGAAAATCAATTAATAACGGCTCCCTGAATGGGACATTAATATGCACTGGTCCAAATGGTGCACTTGTGGCAATGGCTACTGCTCGTGCAATATGGCGCTCGATAAACGGTAATGTTGGTGCAGCATTATCTGCTAATGGGAAATCTACACTCCATTTGACATGTGAACCATATAAATTTGGCTGATTTATCGCTTGCGGTGCCCCAACCTCTCGTAATTCATGTGGACGATCTGCCGTAATAACAATTAGTGGTACACGGGCATAACTCGCTTCCACAATGGCCGGAAAATAGTTTGCCGCAGCTGTTCCAGATGTACATAATAGTACTACAGGCTTTGTTGTAGCCTTTGCAATTCCCAATGCGAAAAAGGCAGCAGATCGTTCATCTACCTGGCGATACATATGAAGCTGTTTTGTTGAAGCAAAGGCATAAGCCAAAGGTGTTGAGCGAGAACCTGGACTAACTACAACATTCTCTACACCAGCTTGTACAAGAGCTGCCACCATTTGATAAACGTATTCTGTTAAAATCTCCCTTTCATTCATTTACATGTCCTCCTAACGCACGTAGCATTGGACGGAATTTCACTAATGTTTCCTCATATTCAGATTGTGGCTCTGAATCTGCAACTATTCCGCCACCAGCATATAAGTAAGCTTTATCTTTCAGTAAAGCAGCCGAACGTATGGCTACTGCAAATTCCCCGTTGCCTTCCGAATCTACCCAACCAATCGGTCCAGCATAAAGGCCTCGATTCATAGGCTCATACTTACGTATCGCTGCCATCGCCTCAGTTCTGGGAACACCGCCTAGAGCAGGGGTAGGATGTAAGGACTTTGTCAGCTGTAAAATCGTAGCCTCACTATTTAACTGCCCTTCAACGGGTGTGTATAGATGTTGTATATCTCTTATTTTTAAGAGGCGAGGGCGATCAGGTATCCTCATATCGACACAATTTCTACGGAATGTGTCCGCAATCATGTCAACCACATATTGATGCTCGCCCCCATTTTTTGGGTCATTTAATAGGCTTTGACCATAAGCTTCATCTTCTTCTGCTGTCTTTCCCCGTTTGATGGAGCCTGCAATACAAGATGAAAAGGCACGTCCATTTTCTACCTTTACTAGTCGTTCAGGTGACGCACCAAAAAACAATAGATCCTGACGCTCTAAACCAAATAAATAACTCTCAGGTTGTTCATGAATAATCTGTGACAGTACTTGAGGTGAAGAAACTTGCTCTTTGAATTGCAATGCAAGGGAACGTGCGATCACCACTTTATCTGCCTTTTTTTGTTTAATCAGTGCTGTCACTTGGTCAATGGATGCAAGATACGGATCCTTATAAGGCTCGTAATAACTTGTAATTTCAGGCTTTGAATACGTTTTCACTTCTTTTACCTGAGCAGCATGAATTAGGTGATCTCTCTCTTTACGTAACGCTTCAAATTGTTCCTCAGCCTGCTCTTTCTTTGTAATAAGATGAATGCTGACATAGGCTTTGTCATCTCGAATAACAAGCTGATATGTGGCAAGTGCAAAATAAGCCTCTGGAAAGTTGGTCCATTCTCCATCTACATTATTTTGCGGATCAAATGTAAAGCCACCAAACAAAATTGGCTGTAGCTCGCCCTTCCCCTTCATACAGTTCTTTGTTAAGTTCTTCCATTCTGCTTCTACAGCATCATAGCGATCATTTTTGGCGTTATTCTGAATCGTATAGGCATGTCCTAGCCCTACTAATGTCATTGTTTTTTCTCTATTTTGCCAATAAAATCGTTCACCTTTATAATTACCCTCGCCTGCTGCAAAAAATGCTAGCGCAGATAAGCGACTAACTTCAATTGTTTCCATATAAAAATGAAGGCTTTGGCCCAAAGAGTCCACTTCTACTTCTGTGGCTTGGTACCACTTCTGTTGCATGAAAATTACCTCCGTTGTTGCAATGTACATCAACAATCATGTTTGGCATTGTAACTGTTTCTCTATCTTTTCAGAGACAATGTGTGTAATG
Source organism: Lysinibacillus sp. UBA6686 (assembly GCF_002455205.1). Taxonomy (NCBI): domain Bacteria; kingdom Bacillati; phylum Bacillota; class Bacilli; order Caryophanales; family Bacillaceae; genus Lysinibacillus; species Lysinibacillus sp. UBA6686. The sequence continues at coordinate 87,049 of NZ_DKJS01000010.1, forward strand.
TTTGATTGTGCTTGGTTTTGCAATGTTGGTCAAAGTCCATCATTTCTTCTAACCCTCTTTTTTTGCACACAAAAACATTCATGACGTCTACCAGCCTTTACTTGATTCGTTTAAAAATTCGTCGTACTATGTAAGACGATTCTTTTTTTCGTACGATTGCTATAAAATACATATATTATCTCCAGCTCATAAATGCATGTTCTATTGTATCACTTTTTTTCAGTAAACAGTATGTAATAAGCTGTGAACCTACCCATTTTCTCATTCTTCGTTTAAAATAAGAAGAGTCGACAACATTTGAAGGAGAGAAAGACCTTATGACCAAAGTCATTGAAGCTGATAGGGGTTTTAAAGTTTGGTGGCATTTAACACGTCCACATACTTTAACCGCTTCGTTCGTTCCAGTATTTTTAGGAACAGCAATTGCACTAGCGATTGAAAAACAAACAATTGATTTTGGACTATTTTTTGCTATGCTCATTGCAAGTATGCTTATACAAGCAGCAACAAATATGTTCAATGAATATTACGATTACAAGCTAGGATTAGATAATGAGCATTCCGTTGGTATTGGTGGAACCATTGTTCGTCATGGGGTTCAGCCAAAAACAATCATGACCATCGCATTAAGCTTTTATGCAATCGCAATGCTACTTGGCATTTACATATGTGCCTCTACCTCTTGGTGGCTAGCTGCTGTTGGCCTCGTTTGTATGCTTATTGGATTTTTATATACAGGAGGTCCATATCCTATTGCCTATTCACCTTTTGGAGAAATTGTTTCAGGTGCCGTAATGGGAATGGGAATTGTTTTAATCGCCTTTTATATTCAAACGCTTACAGTGACATTTGATGCTGTTTTGCTATCTGTACCGAGTATGATCTTAGTTGGTGCTATCATGCTATCCAACAATATCCGTGATATAGTAGGCGATACAGAGGGAGGTCGAAAAACACTTGCTATTTTAGTAGGCCGAGATCGGGCAATTTCTGTACTATCTGGCTTTTTTATTATCTCATTCCTATGGGTAATCGCTCTTGTAGCCATTGACGGTATTACGTTTTGGGCTTTACTTATTTTCTTATGTGTACCAAAGCCTCTTCGTGCGATTCAAATTTTCCGCGATAAAAAAGAAGCAAAGGAAGTAATGCCTGCCATGAAATTTACAGCCCAAACCAATACATTCTTTGGCTTCCTCTTAGGAATCGGTTTATTAATTCATTATTTCTTTTATTAGCATTAACTGCTGAAAAAAGAAAATGCAGCACCTTAACGGGTTGCTGCATTTTTTACATAGCGTCGAAAATTCTGGCTTGCAATACCACGAACTTCCTCTATTGAAAAATATTCACCTAAAGCCTCTAGTAAATTTTGTGCCTCTCCAGCATGTGCTAATCCATTTATCGTAGCATCTATCCCATCAAAGTCAGAACCTAGTCCAAGATGGTCTATTCCTACTATATTGGCTAGATGTTTGACATGCGCTACTAAATCATCCATTGTAGCATTTTCACCGATAAATGAAGGAAAGTAGACTAAATGAATATGTCCGCCATGCTCTACTAATGCCTTTACTTGAGCATCCGTTAAATTTCGTGGATGGTCACAAAGGGCACGTGCATTACTATGACTAGCGATGATATGCTTCGCTAATGGCAGCACATCCCAAAAGCTTTGTTCATTTAAATGAGAGACATCGATAATAATATCTCGCTCATTTAGCAAGTTTATAACCTCTTTACCAAATGGTTTTAATCCAAGGCTTGCATCCTGTTCAGCACCGTGTGCTACTGCATTTTCTTCATTCCATGTTAGGCCAACAAGCTTTACCCCTGCATCTAATACTAGAGAAAGCTTTGTTAAATCCTCACCAATTGGACTACAGCCCTCTAAGCTTAGAATAGCGCCAATTTCATGTGGAGCTAAAGTGTCCAATTGTGACCAATCCGTAATATGCACCATGCCCTCCGTTTTCAATACATGCGTATGAAAGGCTTCAATTTGACGCACCACTTCTAAAAACTGCTCGTTTTGAGGAACTTTAGGATTAATAAAAATAGCAAAAACTTGTGCCTTTACTTGCCCTAATTGTAATCTTCCCCGATTTGTAGCCAACTGTACATCATCTTCAAATTTTACATTTTCTAACGTAGTTAATTTCCATAATGCATCACAATGTAAATCAATTATATCCATATTATCACCCCATACAGCTATTATACTGCTTTAGGGTTGAAATACTTACAAACTTTTATCTTGTGGTGTATCAGAAGAGCCAAATTCCTCAAGCTCTAGGAAATCATCCGATTTTGAATTAGCAGACAACATGTCTTCTTCTACTGGTCTTAAACCGTCAGCTTTTTGTTCCGCATGTTCAACACATGTTACTGCTTTCGGCATTGCCTCTAAGCGACCAATCGGAATCTCTTCCCCACATACAGCGCATTTACCATATGTTCCTTCCTCCATCGCTTGAAGTGCCCGCTTTATTTCCTCTGCAACGTCACCCCGGTGCTCATCAATTGCCATTTCCGTTAGCTGATCCGTTAAATCACTCGCATTGTCAGCTGGATGATTATCATAATTAGAGAGCTCTGTGGCCTGTGGTCGCTCCGATTCATCAAGCCGCTTTTCTATCTCCTGTAATTCCTGCTCTAATTGCTTTTTTAATTTTTCCATTACTTGTGGGTTCAAAAGAATCTCCTCCTCATACCCTCATTTTTTCCTAAATTACTATTTCTAAAACATACAAGTATGAGGAGGCTTTAACTTATCTTTTTGTATAATGAATAATGGCATCGTGTAAAAATTGTGCGGCTCCTCCAGTAATGCGTTCATCATAATAGGCTGTAAAGCGTTCATCCGCCGTATACATTTGAGCAATTCCCGCATGAGCCTCTTTGGAATATTGTGACCATGAAAAGCATAACCACCGCTTATGAAGCTCTGCTACCTCCATTGCCACATCATTATTTGTATCTCCGATTTCCATCGCTTCTTTTAAACGATCAAAAAGCTGCTGTTCTAGTTGCTGCATTGCCTGATACTGCTCCTCTGTCATATTCATTAGCTTTGCATTTGAAGCGTCCACTTGATCATCCCCATATTTTGCACGAATCTCTTGACCGTATTGCTTTTCATTCTTTTCAACTAACTTTTCTTTAAATCCAATAAATTTCTCCTCATTTGTCATTGGTCTTTCCTCCTCAATTGATTGTATAGTTCTCTCCACTGTTTGTAATATTTGTTCAAGCTGCTCCCTCCGCTTAAGTAAAGCGGCACGATGCGTTTCAAGTGCCTCTTTTGGCTGAAAATCAGATGCTTGAATAATTTGTTGGATTGTAGCCAACTTCATATCTAAAGCTCTATAAAATAAAATCTGCTGTAGCATATCAACCTCAAACTGCCCATAAAATCGATAGCCTGCATCATTCGTTCGCCCTGGTTTCAATAATCCAATTTCATCATAATAACGAAGCGTTCTAGTACTCACGCCTGACATTTGCGCAAGCTCTTGAATTGTATATTCCATTTTCTCACCTCCCTTTAATGTTACTGTAAACCTTTACGTAGCGTTAAGGTCAATAGATATTTTTAAAATATCCATTGGAAGTTATTTGAAACCAATGTAAGTCTAAAACGTAAACATACTATTAGACTTAGTTGGAGGTTACAAAATGGGGAATTATCACAAAATAGCAATCATTGGTGGAACGGGGAGAGTGGGAAAACATTTAGCAATGGAAGCTATACAGCAAGGATATTACGTTCGGATGCTTGCGAGAAATCCTGAAAAAATATCGTATAAAAATGAAAAGATGGACATTCTGAAAGGTCAGATACAGGATATAAATACTATTCGAGAGCTGTTAAAAGACTGTAATATTGTCATAAATACATTTGGGCAGCCAGCGAAAGATGATCCAATCTATAGCAAAGTCACTACAACTATTCTTGATGTGATGCAGGATTTGAACATTAACCGCTATATAGGTGTATCGGGTGGTTCTTTAACAATTGATGGAGACAAAAAAAGCCTGTTGAATCGTGTTGGAGCGAAGTTATTTGAAGTTCTCTTTCCTAAGATGATGGAAGATAAAAAATTGGAGTGGACAATTTTATCTAACAATAAAAATATTAAATGGACACTTTTTAGATTACCCTTTGTAAAAGATAGTTTAACATCTAAGTCTATAAAAGTAGGCCAAACAGATATGCCTGGCACAAATATTACAAATCAGGATATAGCCGCCTTTATTATTAAACATCTAGACGATCCTCAGTTTATACATAAATCTCCGTTTATCTCACATTAATAAATATCACAAGATTTTCATAAAAAATGCAGTAGATAAAATTGATATCTACTGCATTTTAGTATTCAACTTTAGGTAGACTTGCTGGGGAAAAACAAATTATCTTTGTACTATAATTGACTGCGAAGTGAAATCCAACTTATTCCCACTATAATCTGTAAGCGTATTTCTAGGTGAAGCTAGAATTGTCACATTTCTACCGTATTCAAACCCACTTTGAGGTATTGTAATTAGGACTCTGTTATCTTGTGTATAAGTAGTTGTAGCTGCTACTGAATTACCATTTACAAGAATATCAAAATCCATAGTACCACCATTCTTGACTGGCTCACTGAAAATAAGCTCTAATGTTTGTGAATTGTTAACATTAATAGTTTGAATCTTTGGTGCAATATTTTCATTAAGAGTAATTAATGTACGCACCTCATCGAATGACTCCATAGAGTTCGCAGCTCTTAAGCCTTTAATTGTTATATTTCGAGCTCCAGTAAAATAATTGGAATCCTTTTTCAACGTGAGCTTAATACGATTTAAATTGGAGCCCTCTACAATTGCACTTTCAATCAGCGCATTATCAATGCTATAATTTTGAATGTTTTGAGCAAGTGCTGCATCAACAGGATAATTGAAATTTAGATACACAATATTATTATCTCTAATTGAATTATCTGTTGCAGATGTTTGAATCCCATTATTCGGCAATAATAAAAGTTTATTGTTATTAATATTCAAATCACCATTACGCGAAAATTTAACATTTTGTACTTCATTGATAGGTACACCATATAAATTTGTTACGTTAAATAAAGTCAATTTACCATCATAAAGAGCTCCCTTTGCATCATAAGGGCCAAGTAATCCTGCTATCTTAACACGTAGTTTTGTAGGTTGATCTTTTACTATATGAATATCACTTTGAGGTCCTCTTGAAAGTTCATATAAAATATGGTTATTCATATAGCTTCCAGTAAATGCTGCTTTTGCATAAGCTCCTAACTGTACAGGCTTATCAAAAGTTAATTGTAAATATTCTACATTATCTTCATAAACAATTTCAGAATTGGTTAAAGCAGGTGCTTTATCATCTCTGATAAAATTATACACTGTTGAGAAAGTTGCTGTTTCACCTGATAAATCAGTAATAACGCGACCGGTAGCCGTCCCAATAGTAGTAATTCCCTGAAGTATATTCCTTGGATCTACCGTTACATTGACTAAACGACCATTTTTAGGATCTTTCTCAACCTTATTGATGGTGAATGAAGTCTGTCCACTTTTAATGGATAAATCATATACATTAAGTGGTTGAATCTCCTCTGAAAACAATAACTGGAATGTATTTGGACCCGTTTGTGTGACAGTGGATAGCGCTGGCGGAATACCATCTCTATCCCCTTTTTTCACTGAGATAGTAGCTGGATTTGGTGAAATGATATTTCCTGCTAAATCTGTTGCTGCTACAAATGTAATCTGCATAGCTGCACCAGGTGCCAAATAACCACCATTCACTGTTGCAGCTGATAAATCAAAGGTTGCTTCAGTAGCGTTTTGCTCAATGCTTCCCACTACATTCATCACCCTTGTTCCATTTGGTAACGTGAATTGAATGCGTTCATTTGGAAATGCAGCCATTGGCTCAGAAAACTGCACTTTTACGATTGAAGAGTTGTTTCCTTGCGTAGTTCCCAAAATAGTAGGGGGTTGTGTATCCCCAGCAGTAACAAAATTCGCATCTACTTGTTTAAGTAGTAGACCTTTTTCTGATTTAATGTTGTTAAGTACATAACGATGTGTGCCTTTTAATGGCTCATTGACTGTAAAGATGATTGATTTTTTATCAGCACTTATTTCTGCTTTCACAATGGATAATGATCTTAATGTATCCACATTAGAGAAAGCTGCAATATTATCCTGTAGTTTACCATCCGTTTTTAATACAGAAAGTGGGTCAATTGCTAGGTTAAAAGCAACTTTAATTTGAGAGCCATTAATTCCCTCCACTGATATTACCTTTAGTTCATTGACTTCATATGTAACAACAGCTGAATAGGATTTATCACTAATTTTAAAATCCACCTTTGTTTCCACATTTTCAATAAGTGGCGTTGCTAATGTTACCTTATAGCTTGTCCCGTCTGTTAGCGTTACCTGTAGTGTAGTCGCATCTACTACTTTCACTGTTTGGATAAGTAATGGCACCTCAGGAACTTTTATCATCTCTTTAATATTGGTCATAGTACGATGTAAAAAGGATGCAAATTGACCACGTGTTAGTGTGCTTTTAGGATTAAATGTTTTAACATTAGTAATCTTTGCATACTCAAGGGCAATAATAGCTTCACGATTCTCTACTGCTGCATTTTTTAAGTCCGTAATAGAGGATTTATGGTTTTCTTCTTTATACTTTGCAATTAAATCAATATCATAAACTGTCTCAATCGCTTTTACCAAATAAGAGGCCATTTGTTCACGTGTAATATTCGCTGAAGGCATTAACTTGTTGTTAGTACCTTTGGTTATGCCATTATCATAGATAAGCGCTGCATATTGCAGTAATTCTTTATCTTTTGTAGTTGCTGGCTGCATATCCGTAAAGCGTACTTTTTTATTGTAATCTGCAGGAACTTGGTAGTGCTCTGATACTAGCCATTTTCCTAAAAATTTAATAACATTGCTTTGCGTAAGGGTAGAATTTGGTCTAAATGTGCCATCAGTATATCCACCAACTATCTTTGCATCTGCTAATGCCAAAATCCCCTCTTTATGGTCACTCTTTGCAATATCTGTAAAGGAGGCTGCACTTGCAGTAGGAACAACAGCTGCTGCAACCAATGCTGTAGATGCCGCGCTCACAATCCATTTATTTTGCTTTTTCTTCATATTTATAACCTCCTACTAATTCTATTCAACCTCTATTATAAAAGAAAGCTAGAGTTATTCCAAAGGATATACCAATATTATCAGATTTACCATGGAATATTTGTCTAAATGACAGTAAATAATTCGGCTACGAGTGTATTTGTAGCTTATTCAGAACCAATGATTAAAAATTAACGATATGAAAGATTATATCGAAGGATGTATAAGGATTTTTTATGCTCTTAACATATCAAGCAAAATCAAACGAAAAAATCATAAAAAAGCAGTAGATGTAAGTTAACATCTACTGCTTTATCTCGTATGACCCGTACGGGATTCGAA